>NZ_QUAC01000465.1 GCF_003389455.1 Streptomyces inhibens
GGCCGCCACCACATGGCGGCGCGGCTGGTCGGCGTGCAGCACCCGCAGCGCGACCCCGGCGCCGCCGCTCCCGCCCGGTCCGCCGCGCTCCCCTCGTGGCCCCCGGTCGAAGGCGCCGATGCCGCCCGCCATCGCCATCCGGGGCACCAGCGCGACGCCCATCCCCGCCGCGACCATCGCCCAGATCGCGCTCCAGTCGGCGGCGGCATGCGCCTGCTCGGGCACGAACCCGGCGCTCTCGCAGGCGGTGGTGGTGATCTGCGACCAGGGCCCGCTGCTGCCGAAGATCCAGGGTTCGCCCGCGAGGTCGGCCAGCCGCAGCCCGGGCTCCGCGGCCAGCGGATGACCGGCCGGCAGCGCCACGTCCAGCGGGTCGGCGAGCAGCGAGACCCGGCTGAACCTCGGGTCGCGCGGGGTGGGGGCGTGCGCGGCCAGCGACAGCGCCAGGTCGACGCTGCCCTCCGCCAGCAGCTCGTACGCGGCCTCCGCCTCCGCCTCCCGTACGGCCACCGACAGGCCCGGATGCGTACGGCGCAGCTCCTGTACGGCGGGGACGACCAGTGCGGGGATGGCGGTGGAGAACGCGCCGACCCGCACCTGGCCCGCCTCGCCCTGGAGGTAGCCGAGGAGCTCCGCGTCCGCGCGCTCCAGCTGGGCGAAGACCGCGTCGGCGTGCCGCAGCACCAGGTGCGCGGCGTCGGTCAGCCGCACCCGCCGGCCATGGGCCGTAAGGAGCGTCACGCCGAGCGCCTTGGCCAGCCCGGTCAGCTGCTGCGAGACCGCCGAGGGCGTCATGTGCAGCGCCTCGGCGGTCGCGGTGACCGTGCCCAGTTCTTGGAGTGTGCGCAGGATACGCAGCTTTTTGATGTCCCAGTCGGCCATGCGGGCAGCGTACGCAGTCGGCGTCCGCTCCCGGTTCAGCGTCTGCCCCCGGCACCGAGGGCGACGCCCGCGATGATCAGGGCCGTGCAGACCACCTGGACGCCCCCGACAGCCTCGTCGAGGACCGCGAAGGACAGCAGCGCGACACAGACCGGCTGGAGGTAGTAGACGATCCCGGCCCGCGCGGCGCCCACCAGGGCAATCGCCTTGTTCCAGGTGAAGTAGGCGACGGCGGACGAGAAGATCCCGATGTAGAGCAGCGGTCCGACCGTGCCGCCGGTCGGCTCGAAGCCGCCCTGGACCGCGAGGCTGACCCCGTAGACGGGAGCCAGCATCGCGGCGCCCAGTGCGAAGGTCATGAACAGGAACGACAGGCCGCCGATCTCCTGGGGGCGGCGGCGCAGCAGCGCGCTGTACCCGGCGAAGGTGGCCGTGGCGGCCAGCATCCACAGGTCGCCACCGGCGAGGTCCAGCCTCAGGACCGCGGTCGGCGATCCCTTGCCGAGCAGGGTCACCACACCCACGAGCGCGATCACCATTCCGGCGATCCGCCGTGCGCCGAGCTTCTCCCCGCCCCGGGCGAACAGCGCGATCATCGCCGGCGAGGCGGCCGCGATCATGGCCATGTTGGTGGCCGAGGTGCTCTGTCCCGCTTGGTAGATGAGGGTGTTGAAGAGGGTGACGCCCAGCAGGGCGGCCAGCGCCAGGAATCCCAGGTGCCGGCGGATGACCGGCCACTGGCGGCGGACCTGCGGGAGGGCGAGCGGGGCGACCGCGAGCAGCGCGATGATCCAGCGCCAGAAGGCGGTCTGGACGGGCGGGACGGTGTCGTGCAGGGCGCGGGCGATGACGAAGTTGCCGGACCAGACGACGGTCGCCGTCAGGGCGAGCGTCAGGCCGAGCCCCTGCGCGGACGGTGCGCGGCCGGCGCGGACCCTCTCCAGGACTGCCACGGTTTCCTCTCCCTCGGTGGTGGTGAGCCTCCACCGTGGCAGTCCGCCAACCATCAGGTCTATCGAATAATTCCGCCTGATTCTTTCAGTACAACTGAAAGGTATGAGCCTCAGGCGTTGGCGCGAGCCTGGCGGCGGGCCAGGATGGCCGCCTGACGCTCGTCGAACTTCCGCGCCTGGCTGTCCAGGCCGTCCATGAACAGCCCCAGCTCCTCCTGCGCCGCCAGACCGGCCGGGCCCAGGCCGCCGATCTCCAGCACCTTCAGGAAGCGCAGCACGGGCTGCAGCACATCGTCGTGGTGGATGCGCATGTTGTAGATCCCGCCGATGGCCATGCGGGCGGCGGACCGCTCGAAGCCGGGCATGCCGTGGCCGGGCATCCGGAAGCCGGTGACGACATCGCGTACGGCGCACATGGTCTGGTCGGGGGCCATCTCGAAGGCCGCGCCGAGGAGGTTGCGGTAGAAGACCATGTGGAGGTTCTCGTCGGTGGCGATCCGGGCCAGCATCCGGTCGCAGACCGGGTCACCGGAGTGATGGCCGGTGTTGCGGTGCGAGATCCGGGTGGCCAGCTCCTGGAAGGCGACATACGCCACCGAGTGCAGCATGCTGTGCGAATTGTCGGACTCGAAGCCCTCCGACATATGGACCATGCGGAACCGCTCCAGCTCGTCCGGGTCGACGGCCCGGCTGGTGAGCAGGTAGTCGCGCATCACGATGCCGTGCCGGCCCTCCTCGGCGGTCCAGCGGTGCACCCAGGTGCCCCAGGCGCCGTCACGCCCGAAGAGCGTGGCGATCTCGTGGTGGTAGCTGGGGAGGTTGTCCTCCGTGAGGAGGTTGACCACCAGGGCGATCCGGCCGATGTCGGTGACCTTGGACTGCTCGGGGGCCCAGGCTTCGCCGTCCAGCTCCCCGGGGAAGTTCCGCCCGTCGCTCCACGGCACGTACTCGTGCGGCATCCAGTCCTTGGCGACCTTCAGATGCCGGTTGAGTTCCTTCTCGACGACCTCTTCGAGCGCGTAGAGCAGCTGGGCGTCGCTCCAGGCGGCCTGGCCGCGCTCTCCGTTATGGCGGGCGGGGGCGATGGTCACGGGGGAACTCCAGGGGGACGATGACCTACGGGACCGTAGGTTTGACCTACGGCTGCGTAGGTTACGTCATCGTAGGTTAGGACCGGTTAAACGCTGCGCCCGCTCAAAACGGTCGAAAATCGCGCGATAGCCGCCGCGCAACCCCTTTTTCACCTGCGGAAATATCCGGGTACGACAAAGGGCGCCCCTCGGTTCTTGTGACCGATGGGCGCCCCGAAAGCGTCACTGGTTCCCGGCGTCAGTCCTTGGGCTTGGCCTGCTTGCGGGACTTGTCGCCCGCGACGACCAGCCCGGCGATGACCAGGAAGAGCACGATGGGTGCAGCGACATAGAGGCCGAGCGTCTGGATCACGCTCAGGCCCGGACCCGGGTCGTCACCATCGTCTGGGGTGAGCGCAAACGCGGGGGACGACATCAGCAGCATCAGCGCGGTGCCGGCGGTGATGAATCCGGCGCGCAGGGCATTCTTATTGACCTTGTTGCTCACGAAGTCAACGTATAGGACGCCTTGCCACCCCGCGCGTCCGGGGTGGCGCAACCGGCGACCGGTGCCGGCAGTGCCCTGCTCCCGGCAGGTCTCAGCCCGCCGCGGCCCGGCTGCGGTGCAGCGTCACCGGCGCGAGATAGGTCCGCCCGCGGGCTTCTTGGACCGTGACCCGTACGGCGATGGGGGCACCTCCCATGCCTTTTAGGGGCATGGGGGAGGTCACCGGCCGGTGCAGGGCGAGGATCCGCCGGTGCCCGATGGTGGTGCCCTGTGCGACCGTCGTCCACGCCCCGTCGATCCGTGCCTGGACGGCGAAGCGCTCGACCCGCTGCCCGTGCCGGATGTCCTCGGCGAGCCCGATCCGGTCGAAGGTCCAGGGCCCGGGGCCGGCCGCCCGCAGATCCTTGCCGTACGTCTCGCGCACGGCGGTCCCGAAGGCGGTGAGCGAGGCGACGTCCTCGGCGGCGATCCGGCCGTCCTTGGCGGGCGGGACGTTCAGCAGCAGCAAGGCGTTACGCCCCACGCTCTTCTCGTACAGGTCCATCAGCTGCGCCGGCGTCCTGGGCCGTTCGCCGGGGTGGTGGAACCAGCCGGGGCGCAGCGAGACATCGGCCTCGGCCGGGTACCACTGGAGGTACTTGGTGGTGGGCGCGAGGAGCTTGGCGCGGGAGCCGATGTCGGGGTCGGTGGAGTCGTTGGGCAGCCCGCCGGCCATCACGGTCCACGGGTCCTCGGCGGAGGGGGTGACGCTCCACTCCGTCTCGCGTGCGATGCCGTTCTCGTTGCCGACCCAGCGGGCGCCCTGCGGCCCGGCGAAGACGACGGTGTCCGGGGAGAGCCGGTGGATCATCCGGAACCACTGGGCGACGTTGTACTTCTGGGTGATGCCGGAGTCCGTCCAGGGGTTCGCGCCGTCCAGCCACAGCTCGTCGATCGGGCCGTACTGGGTGAACAGTTCGTAGACCTGGTTGAGGTAGTACGCGTCGTAGTCGTCCGCCCGGACGCGGAAGGTGGGCAGCCTGCCGCCGCGGACGGCGGCGGCGCGGTCGTCGCCGGGGACGAGGGTGGGGAGGGTGCGCCCGGTGACCTTGCTGCCGTTGCCGAAGCGGCCCAGGCCGCGCGGCGCATGGTCGCCGTCCTCCAGGGCGACCCGCTCGGGCAGGCTGAGGGGCTTGCCCTCCTGCTGCTTCTCGCGGATCTCCTCGACCCACTTGGCGTGCCAGGCGTGCGGGAGTTCGGCGCCGTCGGAGGGCGAGAGGTAGATGCCGACCTTCAGCCCGGCCCTGCGGGCGGCCTTGACGTAGGCGCCGACGACATCGGGGCGGCCGGGGCTGGCCGCGACGGAGTGCGGGGTGTAGCGGCTCGGGTAGAGCACGAACCCGTCGTGGTGCTTGGCGGTGAGCATCACCTGCTCGGCGCCGGCCGCCTTGTACGCGCGCATCCACTGGTCGACGTCGATACGGGAGGGGCCGGAAAGATCGAAGAGCTTCTCGTCCTCGGCGCCGGAGCCCCATTCACGGTTGGTGAAGGTGTTCATACCGAAGTGCGTGAAGGCGGTGATCTCCCTTTGCTGCCAGGCGAGTTGGCCCTTGGTGGGGACGATATGGGCGGCCTTGTCGATGATCCGGGCGGGGGTGTCGCAGGGCTCGACCGCCATCTGGGAAGCCGGGCGTACGGGCTGGTCGCAGGGGCCGGCGGTCGACGACGACCGGGCCAGGGAGCTCTGGACGGGGACGAGCGCGGCGGCCGCGGTGAGCGCGAGCGCACAGAGTGTCCGCCGGGTGCTGCACAGTGCCATGGTTCCCTCCAACTCGCCGACCATGACGGGTGAATGGTGAATGGTGAATCGTGAATGGTCGGATGTCTGGATGGCGTCCACGGCATGGTGCCGGACGGTACGACGTACCGGAAGGGTCAGCCTTGGCAGGATGGCGAACGGTCGCCCGTCACGCATCCTCGCCCGGTGGTGCGAGCTGAGCGTCCATGGCGGAGCGCAGCTGGGCCAGGACGGTCTCGAACTGCTGAAGCAGCTCGGACGGGTACCGGGACAGGACGGCGTCCTGGCGGTCGTTGACGGGGCCGAAGAACTCTTCCGCGAGCTCCTTGACCCGCGGACTGCTGTGCAAGGTGACGATCCGCCGGTCGGTGTGTTCGCGCGTGCGGGTGACGTATCCGGCCTGTTCGAGGCGGTTCAGCAGCGCGGTCATCGCCCCCGAGGACAGCGAGATGCGCCTGCTGAGCAAGGCCGGGGACAGCGGAACACCCCTCTCTTCGGCGGAGGCGATCTCCAGCAGAGCGAAAGCGTCGGTGGAGTGCACGCCCATCCGAACGGCGAAGCGGCGACCCAGCTCGGTGAAGCCCGCGCCGTACGCCCTGAGACCTTCCGCCAGCCGCTCACGCTGCGCCGCGACGCCGCCGGGCACCTGTTCCGCCACCAGACCTCCCACCTTCCCTTTGCCGCCGACGATTCGCCTCGACGGCACGCGTTGACAACCTGCCGTCGGCCAGCTTACCTTCCTCGTGGAATTACTTCATGGTGAAGATACATTGCTATGGAGTCACTCCATCGCGGAGGCGTGCAGGATTACTGCTTCTGCCTCTGCCTCTGCTTCTGCCTCTGCTTCTGCTTCTGCATCCGCCCGTCGATGGCCCGTTCTGCTCACGCCACAACGACATGGAGTCCTGATGCTCAATCCCCACCTCGACGGCCTCGACCCGTTCGCCGCGACCGTCCGCGGCATCACCGAGCCCGACCCGGTCCACGCCGCCCTGCGCGCCGCCGGCCCCCTCGTACAGGTGGACGCCCGGGCCGGGGGACAGGCATGGATCGTGACCGACGACGCTCTGGCGCGCGAAGTGCTCACCGACCCTCGGATCGCCAAGGACCCCGCGTTCGCGCCGCCCGGCTGGGATCGGCACACCGCAGGACTTGAGCAGACCGCCGCCGAGCAGCCGTCCCTCACCACCCTTGACGGCCCCGAACACGCCGACTTACGACGGGCCCACGCTCCGCTCCTCAACGCCAAACGGATCCACGAGCAGTCCCATCGGGTCCACGCGATCGCCCGGGAGGTGCTCACCGAACTCGCCGCCGACCGCACGACGGTCGACTTGATGGCCGGTTTCACCACCCGCTATCCGCTCACCGTCCTGCTCGACCTGCTGGGCATCCCTCTCAGCCAGGTCGATCAAGCCGCCGATGCCTGCCGGCGGATGTTCAGCGACGAGCCCGGCGAGCAGGGCCGGGCGATCGCCGCACTCACCGAACTCGCCGCTGCCGGGCTCGACGGAGGAGACCAGGGGCTCGCCGCCGAGTTGCGTGACCGGGTCCCCGCGCACACCACCCGGGACCAACTGCAGTACCACCTGTTCGGGTTGATCTTCGCCGGGCAGCTCACCACCGACGCCGCCCTCGGCGTCCTGATCGCACGCGCACTCGCGTCCGGCCCGCACCGGAGCTCGGCGGACGACGTGGACATCGACGAACTGGTCCGCGACACGCTGAGGGAGCACCCGCCCGCCCCGTTCACCCTCTGGCGGTTCACCACCACCGAGATCGAACTCGCCGGGAGACGGCTTCCGGCCCGAACCCCCGTGCTCGTCGACATCCGGGGCATCAACACCGACCCGGCCCGCTCACCCGGACCGGACCTCACCTTCGGCGCCGGCCCGCACTTCTGTATCGGCGCTCAGCTCGCACAACTCGAACTACGCGCGGTGGCCGCGGTGCTGCGATGCGACTTCCCCGACGCCCGCCTCGCCATCCCCTTCACAGAGCTCCGGCAGACCGGCATGGGCGGCCTGCAAGGAAGCCGGCTGACCAGCCTCCCCGTCACACTGCACGGCTGACGGCCTTCCCTCGCAGGCCTACAGGTGTCCGTCGGTCAGTTCACGCATCAGCGCATGCAGTCGGGGCGAGGCGGCCAGCTCTTCGAGGGTCTGCGGGCGTCCGTCGGGGTCGGCGATCGGAAGGCGCCAGTTCGGGTATTCATCCCAGGTCCCGGGGAGGTTCTGCGGGCGACGGTCCCCCACCGCGTCGGGCAGCCACACCCCGACCATCCGCGCCGGGGTGCACAGCAGAAAGCGGTGGACGGCCTTGACCGCCGCCTCTTCGTCGCCCGCGCCCTCGGGCAGCAGTCCGCGGTGCGCCAACTCCCGCATCCACTCGGTGAGTTCGTACGCGGCGCGGGACCGCTCCCGCTCCGGTGGCCCGGCGAGCAGCCCGAGCCGTTCGCGCAGTGCGACATCCTCGCCGGCCAGCCGGGCGGCGGTGGTCGGCAGATCGTGGGTGGTGACGGTGGCCAGACAGGCGCTGCGCCATTCGTCGGGGGCGAGGATACGGGCACGGGTCTCGACGGCGGCGGCTTCCGCGGCGGCCTCGGGCGCGAGGGCCGCACCGGGGCCGTCCCCGGCATTCACCCGTACCGTTCCGCCCGCACCGCCTGCCCCGTCCGCACCGCCTACCCCGTCCGCACCGCCTGCCCCGTCCGCACCATCTGCCCGGTCCGCACCGCCCCGCTCCCCCGCCCCGTAATCCCGCTCGAACCACAGCACCGAGGTGCCCAGTACGCCGCGTTCGGCGAGCGTGCCGCGGACGCCCGGTTCGACGGTGCCCAGGTCCTCGCCGATCACCGCGGCGCCCGCCCGCTGCGCCTCCAGGGCCAGCACCGAGAGCATCGCCTCGCCGTCGTAGCGGACATAGGCGCCCTCCGTCGGCGGCCGGCCCTCCGGGACCCACCACAGCCGGAACAGCCCCATCACATGGTCGATGCGCAGTGCACCGGCGTGCCGCAGCAGTCCGCGCAGCAGCTCCCGGTAGGGGGCGTAGCCGGCGGCGGCCAGTGCGTCGGGGCGCCACGGCGGCAGCCCCCAGTCCTGGCCGCGGGAGTTGAAGGCGTCCGGCGGCGCCCCGATGGACATTCCGGTGGCGAAGGCGTCCTGCTGCGCCCAGGTGTCGGCGCCGGAGGGGTGGACGCCGACGGCGAGGTCGTGCACCAGCCCGATGCCCATCCCGGCGTCCCGCGCGGCCCGTTGGGCGGCGGCCAGCTGCTGGTCGGTGAGCCAGGCGAGCCGGCAGTGGAAGTCGATCCGGTCCAGCAGCTGCGGCCGCAGCCGGGCGATGCCCGTGGACCGCGGATCGCGCAGCTCGGCCGGCCAGCCGCGCCAGTCGGGTCCGTGCCGTTCGGCGAGGGCGCACCAGGTGGCGTGGTCCTCCAGCGCCTGGCCCTGTTCGGCGAGGAAGTCGCAGTACGCGGCCCGTCGGCCCGGGGTGAGCGGGACCGTCCACAGCAGCTCCAGGGCCTCGCGCTTGAGCTCCCAGACCGCGTCCCGGTCGATCAGCGCGCCGCCTTCGAGCACCTCGGCGCGCAGTGCGTGGGCCCGCGCGGCGAGTTCGCCGGCCCGTAAGCGCGCGGCGCCGGCCAGCTGGGCGTACTCCGGGATGTGTTCGATCCGCAGATGGACCGGGTCGGGGAAGCGGCGCGAGGAGGGGCGGTAGGGGGACGGGTCGGTGGGCGGGCCGGGGACGGCCGCGTGCAGCGGATTGAGCTGGACGAAGCCGGTGCCGAGGGCCCGCCCGGACCAGGCGGCGAGATCGGCGAGGTCCGCGAGGTCGCCCATGCCCCAGGACTGCCGGGACAGCAGGGAGTAGAGCTGGACGAGGAAGCCGTGGCTGCGGCGGGGTGGTGCGGGCACCCGGTCGGGCGCGACGATCAGCCGGGCCTGGGCGGTGCGGCCGTCGGGGGCCTGGGCGTGCAGCGTATGGACGCCCAGGGGCAGCCGGGCGAGCGCCTCCCGCGCCCGCTGATGCTCCCAGGTCTCGCCGTCCTCGGTCTCCACCCGCAGGACGGTGCCTTCGGGGAGACCGGCGAGACCGGGCGGTCGGCCCGCGCGGGCGACGACGGTGCGGGGCAGCAGGGCGCGGCCCGCGCCGTCCTCGTACGCGGCCAGGGCGGCGCGTACGGCGTGCGGCGTCGAGGCATCGACTCCCAGTGCGGCGAGCACGGCGACGACGGTGTCGTCGGTGATCTGGACGCTCCTGCCCGGCGAGGGTTCGTACGACGTGGCGATGCCGTGCAGCCGGGCGAGCCGCGCGCGGCCCATGGGTCCTCAGACCTCCATGGACTCCGTACCCAGACCGGCGGCGGTCGGCTCGCTGGTCAGCGGCAGCTCGGCGGAGATCGGGACCTCGCTGGTCAGCGGCGCGGCGTCGGCGAGCGGCGGCTCGCTGGTCAGCGGCGGCTCGGCGAAGCTGAAGGATCCGGAGCCGTCCAGACCGCAGTCGGGGCCGGACACCCCGTCGAAGAGATCGGGCTCCATCGTCGCACCTCCCGGTTTGGAGGACAGAGCGTCGAGGAGCAGCTGAGCGGATGCGGCCACGAGGGCCTCCCGTTCATCGGTAGTGGGACACGTGGGCCCTACCCACTCGACACGATCGCAGACGCATCTGCTCACGAAACGTGACCCAGGTCACATTATCCCCCACGCAGGCGATTTCACTGCACAGGACGCCCGCGGGCGCAGAGAACACGGAGGAACCGGGCAGCGCAAAGGAATTTCTGCGGACCTGCGCGCCCGCGCACACCCACTCTGAGCAGCGGTCGAAACCGCCGCATACTCAGCCGTCCAGGGCCCCGCCCTCGCCCGGTTGACACCCTCACCGCCACAATGGTGGGCTCACCGCCGAAGGTCTGTCCGAGCGGGCGTCGGCGGGAAGGTCAGTGGGGAAACGGGGCGCCGGCGCAAGCCGGCAAGCGTAGGACAGGGGACGAGGAGCAGCCGTGCGAGGCCGGGGCGTGTGGAGCGTCGGAAGAATCGGTAGGAACGGCAGGGGGAGCGGCGCGGGCACCCGTGCACGGGTGGCGGGGACCACCGCGCTGGCCGCCGCGGTCATCGGCGGCCTGCTCGGCGGGGTACCCAGCGCCCAGGCGGCGCCCGCCGACCCCGCCATCGGCACACCCGACCAGCCCGACCGGCCGGCCGGCGCGGGGCAGGTACCCGCCGTCTGGCCGCGCCCCCAGTCGATGCAGGAGCTCGGCGGCGCCGTACCGCTCGGCGACGAGGCGGCGCTGGTGGCCGCGCCGGACACCGATCCCTATGCGCTGGACGTGCTGCGCGGTCTGCTGCGGGACGCCGGGGTGCGCACGGTCCGCCAGGTGGCGCCCGGCGACCGGCTGCCCGCGGCCGGGCCGGTGATCCTGGTCGGCGGCGCACAGGCCCAGGACGCGCTGCGGGCGCTGCGCGCGCCGGCCCGCGGGGATCTGCCCTCCGGCGGCTACCGACTGGCCGTGGGCCAGGTCGCCGGCCGGGACACGGTCGCCCTGGACGGCGTCGGCCCGGACGGTCTCTTCCATGCCGCGCAGACGCTGCGGCAGCTGGTGACCGATGGCCGGCAGCTGGCCTCGGTGGCCGTACGGGACTGGCCCGGCACGGCGGTGCGCGGCACCACCGAGGGGTTCTTCGGGCAGCCGTGGAGCCGGGCCCAGCGGCTCGCCCAGCTGGACTTCATGGGGCGCACCAAGCAGAACCGCTATCTGTACGCGCCCGGCGACGATCCGTACCGCCAGGCCCAGTGGCGCGACCCGTATCCGGCCGACCAGCGCGCCGACTTCCGGGCGCTGGCCGAGCGGGCCCGCGCCAACCACGTCACGCTCGCCTGGGCCGTCGCGCCGGGCCAGGCGATGTGTCTGTCGTCCGAGGAGGACCTGCGGGCGCTGCGGCGCAAGGTGGACGCGATGTGGGCGCTGGGGGTGCGCTCGTTCCAGTTGCAGTTCCAGGACGTCAGCTACAGCGAATGGCACTGCGGCGCCGACGAGGAGGTCTTCGGCACCGGTCCGCAGGCCGCCGCCAAGGCGCAGGCCCGGGTCGCCAACGCGCTCGCCGAGCACCTGGCGGAGCGGCACCCGCAGTCCGCCCCGCTGTCGCTGATGCCGACCGAGTACTACCAGGACGGCTCGACGGCGTACCGCGGCGCGCTCGCCGATGCGCTCGGCGACCGGGTCGAGGTGGCCTGGACCGGCGTCGGCGTGGTCCCGCGCACGATCACCGGCGGGGAACTGTCCACCGCCCGCCAGGCGTTCGGCCACCCGCTGGTCACCATGGACAACTACCCGGTCAACGACTACGCCCAGGACCGGATCTTCCTCGGCCCGTACCGGGGCCGCGAGCCGGCCGTCGCCACCGGCTCGGCGGCGCTGCTCGCCAACGCCATGGAGCAGCCGCTCGCCTCCCGTATCCCGCTGTTCACCGCCGCCGACTATGCGTGGAATCCGCGCGACTACCGCCCGGCGGAGTCCTGGAACGCGGCCATCGACGATCTGGCGGGCGGCGATCCGCGGGCCCGGGCCGCGCTGCGCGCACTGGCCGGCAATGCCGCCTCCTCCCTGCTGAACAGGGAGGAGTCGGGATATCTGCAGCCGCTGATCGACCGCTTCTGGAAGGCCCGCGAGGCGGCGGTCAACCACGGCCGGCCCGGCAGGGACGCGGACTTCGCGAAGGCGGCCAAGGCGCTGCGGGCCGCGTTCCGCACCATGAGCACCGCGCCCAAGGACCTGAACTCGGATCTGGCCGCCGAAGTACGGCCGTGGGCCGAGCAGTTGGCCCGCTACGGCAGCGCCGGCGAACAGGCCGTGGACACCCTCATGGCGCAGGCGCAGGACGACGGGGACGCCGCCTGGTCCGCCCAGCGCGCCGTGCAGCGGCTGCACAAGGAGATCAAGCAGAGCCCGGTGACGGTCGGCAAGGGCGTGCTCACGCCGTTCCTGGAGCGGTCGATGACCGAGGCCGACGCCTGGACCGGCGCCCGCGGCGGCGCCCCACACCCCACCGAGGGCGCCGCCCCCACCTCCCTGACCGTCCCCTTCCAGCGGGCCCGCCCGCTGGCCGCGGTCACGGCGCTGACCGATCCCGGCCCGTCCGCGGGCGCGGTCTCCCTGGAGGCGCATGTCCCCGGCGAGGGCTGGCGCCGCCTCGACCGGCTCTCCCCGACCGGCTGGACGGAGTCCCGTACGCCCCGGCTGCGCGCCGATGCGGTACGGCTGACCTGGGCGAACGGCGCGGACGCACCCTCCGTGCACGCGCTGACGCCATGGTTCGACGACACCCCGCCGGCCGGGCTCGAACTGTCCCGCAAGGAGGTGGACGCGCAGACCGGCGGCAGTGCGACGGTGGACGCCAGGATCTTCTCCCGCCGCCCCGGCGACGTCCGCGAGAAGCTGACGGTCAAGGCGCCCAAGGGCTTCACCGTGCATGCCCCCAAGGAGGTCACCGCCCCGCGTGGCGGCACCGCCACGGTCCGTATCGCGGTCGACGTCCCCAAGGGCACCCCCTCCGGGACGTACGAGATCCCGGTGGACTTCGGCGGCGAGGAGCGGACGCTGACGGTACGGGCCTATCCGCGCACCGGCGGCGAGGACCTGGCGCGCGGCGCCGTGGCCACCTCGTCCGGGGACGAGACCGCCGACTTCCCGGCCTCGGCGGCCACCGACGGCGACCCGAAGACCCGCTGGTCCTCGCGGCCCGAGGACGGCGCCTGGCTGCAGTTCGCGCTGGCCCACCCGACCCGCCTCGGCCGGCTCGTCCTGAACTGGCAGGACGCCTACGCGGCCCGCTACCGCATCCAGGTCTCACCGGACGGCCGCAACTGGCGCACGGCCGCCACGGTCCGCGACGGCAAGGGCGGCCGCGAGTCCGTCAGGATGGACGCCAAGGACGCCCGCTTCATCCGGATACAGGGCGATAAGCGGGGGACGCGGTTCGGGTATTCGCTGTGGTCGGTGGAGGCGTACGCGGTCGAGGACCGCGGTTAGCCGGACGCGGTGGCGGGCGCCGTCATGCATGCCGCCGGACCCTCGCCGTCGTGGCTGATCGCCGTGGCGGCGGGTTCATTTTTGCTGTGCGGGCGGAACTTTGTTCCGCCCGCACAGCAAAAAAAGTGCCCGCCGCGACGGCGCGACACCACAGTGGTGAGGGTCCGGCGGAATAGCTACGCCACCGGCCCACAACGTACAAAGGCCCGGCTACGCCGAAACGGCGTCGATCCGGGCCAAGGCATCATCCGCGCCATACGGCTGCAAATACGGCAGCCAGCGCGGATCACGATGGCCCGTGCCGATGATCCGCCACGCCAGTCCTGACGGTGGGGCGGGCTGATGCCGTAGCCGCCAGCCGATCTCGGCGACATGGCGGTCGGCCTTGACGTGATTGCAGCGCCGACAGGCGGCGACGACGTTCTCCCAGGTGTGCTGACCTCCGCGGCTGCGCGGGATGACGTGGTCGACGCTGGTTGCGACGCCACCGCAGTACATACAGCGCCCGCCGTCACGGGCGAACAGCGCCCGGCGGGTCAGTGGCACAGGGCCACGAAAGGGCACCCGCACAAACCGCTTCAAGCGGACCACGCTCGGAGCAGGGATGACACGGGTCGCACTGTGCATCAGGGCGCCGGACTCCTCAAGGCTGACAGCCTTCTCATTGAGTACGAGGATGAGCGCGCGGCGGAGCGGTACGACGCCGAGCGGCTCGTACGACGCGTTGAGGACCAGGACATGCGGCACGGGTGCCTCCTTGTACGCCGGCGGCGCGTGGCTCGCGCCGGGACGATCTCCCCACAGTGTCCCCCGGTGCCTGGTCGGAGCGCCACCATGACCGAGTAACGGGCCGGAGGTGTTTTCCACCACACCCCCGCATGTCCCGCCGGATACGGCTCATTCCGGCCGTCCTGGGACCTCCCGGCTCGAACACAGGCACGGACCGCCCTCGTTGCCCCGTTAGTGTGGATGGTCTGCCCGGCCCCTGGGGTCCCCTCGCGGCCCGGGTCTGCTGTCCCACACGGAAGGTTCGACTGTGTTCTGGTCCGCTTCGCCGGTCGCTGCCGCGCCCCTGAGCGCCGCCACATCCGGCTCAACCGGCCCGACGTCGCTCGACGAGGCCACGGAGAAGGCCACCAACGCCGCCGGCTGGGTGCAGGCGAACTGGGGGACGTGGCTCACGTCCGGCCTGCAGATTCTGCTGATCATCGTGATCGCGGTGGTACTGCGCCATGTGATTCGCCGCACCATCACCAAGCTCATCGAGCGGATGAACCGCACCGCGGCCGCCGCCCAGGGCACCGCGCTGGGCGGGCTGCTGGTCAACGCCGAGCGCCGCCGGCAGCGCTCCGAGGCCATCGGCTCGGTGCTGCGCAGCGTCGCCTCGTTCGTGATCATGGGCACAGCGGCGCTGACGGTGCTGTCTGTCTTGCAGATCAATCTGGCACCGTTGCTGGCGAGCGCCGGTGTGGCCGGTGTCGCGATCGGCTTCGGCGCCCGCAACCTCGTCACCGACTTCCTCTCCGGCGTCTTCATGATCCTTGAGGACCAGTACGGCGTCGGTGACGAGATCGACGCGGGCGTGGCCACCGGTACGGTCATCGAGGTCGGCCTGCGGGTCACCAAGCTGCGCGGCCCCAACGGTGCGATCTGGTACATACGCAACGGCGAGGTCAAGCGGATCGGCAACCTCAGCCAGGGCTGGTCCACGGCCGCCGTGGACGTGGTGATCGCCGCCGACCAGGATCTCGAACGCGCCCGTGACACCATCACCACCGCCGGCCAGGAGATGTCCAAGTCGGAGCCCTGGAACGAGCAGCTGTGGGAGCCGGTGGAGGTGCTCGGCCTGAGCGAGGTGCACCTGGACACGGTCACCATCAGCGTCTCGGCCAAGACCATGCCCGGCAAGGCCCCCGGCGTGGAGCGCGAACTGCGCTGGCGGATCAAGCGGGCCCTGGACTCCGTCGGCGTCCACCTCGCCCCGCGCCCGGCCCCCGAGGAAGAGGACGAGGCCGCGCCCGTGGCCGACCCCACCGCCGGTATGGGCGCCCCCTCGGCGCTCAACAACCCGGCGTCCCCGCAGTCACTGGCGACGGACCCGCTCGCGGCGCCGCCGAAGCTGGGGAAGTAGCCCGCCGGAGCGGACCTGCCGGCCCGACGCTCCACAGGGGAGGGGCGTACCGCCCGATCGCGGTACGCCCCTCCCCTGCGTCGTGTCCGGCGCCGGGCACGCGGCATCCGGCCATTCGCCGCGCCGGGCAACTCGCCCCGCTCAACCCATTGACGGCGCCCTGACCCGCGACCTACCTTCCTGTTCATCGATTGGAAGGTTTCTTAACAGATGCTCGGCCGGTCGTCAGGGCCGCCGACGAACGGGGTGACAGTCATGGCCGGTGGGCAGGGAGCGCAAGGGACCCCCGGGACTCCACGGGTGTTGCGGGCCATGAACGACCGCGCCGCGCTCGATCTGCTGGTCTCGCAGGGGCCGCTGACCCGTACCCGGATCGGGGAGCTCACCGGGCTGTCGAAACCCACCGCCTCCCAGCTGCTGGCGCGGCTGGAGGCGGCCGGCCTGGTGCGGACGACCGGGAATGTGACCGGGCGGCCGGGGCCGAACGCACAGCTGTACGAGATCAACCCGCCGGCCGCACACATCGCCGCGCTCGCCGTCGATCAGCTGGGGATCACCGCCGCGGTCGCCGACATCACCGGGCAGGTGCTCGGGGAGGAGCGGGTCGACACCGCCGCGGTCGCCGAGGACGCCCCGAACCGCACCGCCCAACTGGTGGCGAAGGCCGTCGACGGAGCACTGGCCAAGGCCGGGCTGGGGCGCGAGCAGCTGCACGGGGCGGTGATCGGCACGCCCGGCGCGCTGGACCCGCAGACCGGCCGGCTGCGCTATGCGCCGCATCTGCCGGGCTGGCACTCGCGGGCGCTGAAGGAAGAGCTGGCCGAGGTGCTGGGCATTCCGATCACCATCGAGAACGATGTGAATCTGGCGGCGGTCGCCGAACAACACGACGGGGCCGCACAGGACTTCGACGACTTCGTGCTGGTGTGGGCGGATGAGGGGGTCGGCGCCGCGATCGTGCTGGGCGGCCAGCTGCTGCGCGGGGCCACCGGCGGCGCGGGCGAGATCGGCTATATGCCGCTGCCCGGCGCCCCGCTGTCCCGGGGCGGCGAGCGCAGCGCCGCGCGGCCGGACGGCGGCGGCGGCTTCCAGCGCCTCGTCGGCTCGCCGAACGTGATCGAGCTGGCCCGGGAGTACGGCGACCCACAGGTCCGTACGGTCGCCGAGGCGCTGGCCCGTGATGAGGTACGTGCCGAGGTCGCGCGTCGGCTGGCGACCGGGCTCGCGGCCGTGGTCGCGGTCGTCGACCCGCGGCTGATCGTGCTCTCCGGCGAGGTCGCCCAGGCCGGCGGCGAACCGCTGCGCGCCCTGGTCGAGGAGGAATTCACCGGGCTCGCGCTGCCCCGCCCCGAATTGCGCCTCAGCGATATCGACGGCAATCCGATTCTCATCGGCGCGCTGTGGACGGCGCTCGCCGATGCGCGCGATGCGGTGTTCGACACCGGCTGAGCCAAGAACAGAGCACCCCGCACCGACAGAGCACCCGCGTTACGTCCCCTCACTCACCCCTGCCGTAAAGGGAGTCCGCCATGCCGATATCGCGTAGGCGCATCCGGCTGTCCGCGGCGCTGGCCGGCGCCGGGCTGCTCATTTCGGGCTGCGCCAATCCGAGCGTCGGCAATGACCGCGACGATCCGACCAAGCCGGTCACCCTCACCTTCTGGCACGGCTGGTCGACCCCGGGCGAGATGAAGGCTATCAACGACAGCATCGCCCGTTTCGAGAAGCTGCACCGGAACATCACGGTGAAGGTGGTCCCCAATGTCACCGACGAGACGATGAATCAGGCGCTGCGGGCCGGCGGGGACGATGCGCCCGATGTGGTGTCGTCGTTCACCACCAACAATGTGGGGCAGTACTGCTCGTCAGGGATGTGGGCGAACCTCGATCGGTTCATGAAGAAGTCCGGGGTGGACAAGGAGAAGGTCTTCCCCAAGACCCTGCTGGATTACACGAGTTATCAAGGAAAGCAGTGCGCACTGCCACTGCTCGCCGATTCCTACGGGCTGTACTACAACAAGGACGCCTTCAAGAAGGCCGGGATCACCCGGCCGCCGCAGACCATGTCCGAGCTGAAACGGGACGCCGTCAAACTCACCCGGCGCGCCAAGGACGGCTCGTACCAGCAGGTCGGCTTCATGCCCAACTTCCGGCTCTACCAGAACAGTCCGGACCGGATGTTCGCCCAGTGGGGGCCGACCTACTTCGACAAGCACGGCAAGGCGCAGCTCGCCAAGGACCCGGCCACCAAGAAGTTCTTCGCCACCCAGCGCGAGTTGATCGAGGCGCAGGGCGGCTATGGCCCGCTGGAGAAATTCCGGGCCAGGTTCGGCGAGGAGATGTCCTCACAGAACGCCTTTCTGACCCAGAAGCTGGCCATGCACATGGACGGCGAATGGCGCGGGCTGATGCTCCGGCAGGCAAAGGCGAAGTTCGGCTGGGACACCGCGCCGATGCCGGTGCCGGACGACCAGGCCGACACCTACGGCAGGGGATATCTGACCGGCACCGTCGCCGGGATCGCGCACAGCAGTCAGCACCAGAACGCGGCATGGGAGCTGGTGCAATTCCTGACCATGAACACCGAACAGGTGGTCCGGTTCGCCAATGACATCCACAATGTGCCGTCGACGAAGGCGGCGCTGAAGTCCCCGGAACTGGACGCCGATCCGACGTTCCGCACCTTCCTCGATATCGCCCAGAACCGGCACAGCGTCGCGATGCCACCGTCCATCAACGGCGGGCAGTACGTCACCGCGCTCATGGACTTCTCGTACGACGTCGAGGCCGGAAAGGTCCACGATCTCGACAAGGGGCTGCGCGGTCTCGACGCCCAGATCGACGCCGACAACCTTCAGTCCGAGAACTGACTCCGAGAGCTGACGGAGAACCCCCATGGCACCCCTCACCCCCGCGCCGGCGCTACGGCGTAAACGCACCCGCAAGCGGCTGCGCACCCTCGGCTTTCTCTCTCCCTGGCTCATCGGCTTCTCGGTCTTCTTCGGCTATCCGCTGATCGCCACCGTCTACTTCTCCTTCATGCACTACAACCAGATCGAACCGCCCGATTTCGTGGGGCTGCGGAACTGGAAATATGTGCTGACGCAGATGCCGCTGTTCGGGCCGGCGCTGTGGAACACCCTGTGGCTGGTCGTGGTGATGGTCGCGCTGCGGGTGGTCTTCGGACTGGGCATCGGCATGCTCGTCACAAAGATCAAGTCGGGTGCCGGGTTCTTCCGTACGGCCTTCTATCTGCCGTATCTGGCGCCCCCGGTGGCCGCCACCGTCGCCTTTGTCTTCCTGCTCAACCCCGGCACCGGGCCCGTCAACGAAATCCTCGGCGCGATCGGCATCCCCGCGCCGTCCTGGTTCAACGACGCCGACTGGGCCAAGCCGTCGCTGGTGATGCTGTCGCTGTGGGGCATCGGCGATCTGATGGTGATCTTCATGGCGGCGCTGCTGGACGTACCGAAGGAGCAGTACGAGGCCGCGGAGCTGGACGGGGCCGGGGCCTGGGGGAAGTTCCGGTATGTCACCTGGCCGTCCATCACCCCGATCGTGCTGTTCGCGGTGGTCACCGGTGTCGTCCAGACCATGCAGTACTACACCCAGGCGCTGGTCGCCGGAAAGCTCGCCTCCGGCGTCTCCATCAGCCCCGGCACCGTCATCCAGCCCGGCTACCCCGACCACTCCACCCTCACCGTCCCGCAGCTCGTCTACACCCTGGGCTTCCAGAACTTCAACACCGGCGCGGCGTGCGTGCTCTCCCTCGTGCTCTTCGTCATCGCCATGGCCGTCACCACCCTGCTGATGCGCAAGCGCGCCGGCCTGCTCCCGGCGGAGGACTGATCCCGGATGACCACCACGACCCTCACCACGCGCCCCGCCCCGGCCCGTACGGGCACCACCGGCGATCCGGCCGCCCGCGCCCGCCGCACCCGGCTGCTGCACTGGATCGCCGTACACACCGTCGCCATCGCCGCCGCCCTCTTCTTCGTCCTCCCCTTCGTCTTCGTCTTCCTGACCTCGGTCATGAGCGACGACCAGGCGTTGAGCGGCGAGTTGTGGCCGCACGAGTGGAACTGGTCCAACTACGTCACGGTCTTCCGGACCCCCGGATTCCTGGACTGGTGGAAGAACTCCCTGCTGTACGCGGGCCTGGGCACCCTCTTCACGGTCTGTTCGGCGATCCCGGTCGCGTACGCGCTCGCCAAATTCCGCTTCCGCGGCCGCCGCACCGCGATGATCCTCGTCATCTCCACGATGATGCTGCCGCCGCAGGTCATCGTGATCCCGATGTATCTGGTCTGGGCGCAGCAGCTGCATCTGTCCGGCTCGCTGTGGCCGCTGATCATCCCGATGGCGTTCGGCGACGCCTACTCCATCTTCCTGCTGCGGCAGTTCCTGCTGACCATCCCGCAGGAGTACATCGAATCGGCGAAGGTCGACGGCTGCGGGGAGCTGCGCACCCTGCTGAAGATCATCGTGCCGATGGCCAAACCCGGCATCGCCGCCATCGCCCTCTTCCAGTTCTTCTACTGCTGGAACGACTACTTCGGCCCGCAGATCTACGCCGCGCAGAACCCCGCCTCCTGGACGCTCTCCTACGGGCTGGAGTCCTTCAAGAGTGCCCACAGCGTCAACTGGAACCTCACCATGGCCGCAACGCTGCTGGTCATGGCGCCGGTCATCATCGTTTTCTTCTTCGCACAGAAGGCCTTCGTCGAAGGCGTCACCCTCACCGGAGTAAAGGGCTGATTCAGCATGCTGCCGTCTCCCGAAGGACGAAACCCGCGCCCCCGCATCAAGCTCGCCGTGGTCGGCGGCGGCTCGACCTACACCCCCGAGCTCATCGACGGTTTCGCCCGCCTGCGTGACGTCCTGCCGCTGGAAGAACTCGTCCTCATCGACCCGGCCATGGACCGGCTGAAGATGGTGGGCGGCCTGGCCCGGCGGATCTTCGCCAAGCAGGGCCACCCGGGCCGGATCTCCTGGACCGACGACCTCGACGCCGGCATCGACGGCGCCGACGCCGTACTGCTGCAACTGCGCATCGGCGGGCAGGCCGCCCGCAACCAGGACGAGACCTGGCCGCTGGAGTGCGGCTGCGTCGGCCAGGAGACCACCGGCGCCGGCGGCCTCGCCAAGGCGCTGCGCACCGTACCCGTCGTCCTCGACATCGCCGAACGGGTACGCCGCCGCAACCCCGACGCCTGGATCGTCGACTTCACCAACCCCGTCGGCATCGTCACCCGGGCGCTGCTCACCCACGGCCACAAGGCCGTCGGGCTGTGCAATGTCGCCATCGGCTTCCAGCGCAAATTCGCCAAACTGCTGGGGGTGTCCCCGGGCCAGGTCGAGCTGGAGCATGTCGGCCTCAACCACCTCACCTGGGAACGCTCCGTACGCGTCGGCGGCGAGGACGTCCTGCCCACACTCCTGGCCGAGCACGGCGACGCCATCGCCGACGACCTGCGCATGCCCCGCCCGCTCCTCGAACACCTCGGCGTCGTCCCCTCCTATTACCTGCGCTACTACTACCAACACGACGCGGTCGTACGGGAGTTGCGCACCAAGCCCTCCCGCGCCGCGGAGGTGGCCGCCATCGAGCAGCAGCTCCTCGCCATGTACGGCGACCCGGCGCTCGACGAGAAGCCGGAACTGCTCTCCCGGCGCGGCGGCGCCTTCTACTCGGAGGCCGCGGTGGCGCTGACCTCGTCGTTGCTGGGCACCACCGGTGACGTCCAGATCGTCAACGCCCTCAACAACGGCACCCTGCCCTTCCTCCCCGACGACGCCGTGATCGAGGTCCCGGCAACCGTCGATGCCACGGGCGCCACCCCCCTCCCCGTACGCCCCCTGGAGCCCCTCTACGCCGGGCTGGTCGCCAACGTCACCGCCTACGAACACCTGGCCCTGGAGGCGGCGCTGAAGGGCGGGCGCGACCGGGTCTTCTCCGCCCTCCTCTCCCACCCCCTCATCGGCCAGATCGACTACGCGGACCGGCTCACCGACGAGCTGATCGCGCACAACCGGGAGCACCTCACGTGGGCCTGACCGGCACGGCGCTCGCCATCGACGCGGGCAACAGCAAGACCGACGTGGCGCTGGTGTCCGCGGACGGCAGACTCCTCGGGACGGCCCGCGGCGGCGGCTTCCAGCCACCGGTGGTGGGCGCCGCCCGCGCGGTCGACGTCCTGACGCCGCTGGTGGACTCGGCCCTGGCCCAGGCCGGGCTGACCGGCCCCGTCGACCACATCTCCGCCTTCCTCGCCAACGCCGACCTCCCCGTCGAGGAGACCGTCCTCACCACCGAGATCACCGGCCGCGGCTGGGCGCGGACGGTCACCGTTCGCAATGACACCTTCGCCCTGCTGCGGGCCGGACTGCCCGACGCCGGTGACCCGGTGGGCGTCGCCGTGGTGTGCGGGGCCGGCATCAACTGCGTCGGCCTCGGACACCACGGGGCCACCGCTCGTTTCCCCTCCATCGGCCGGATCTCCGGTGACTGGGGCGGCGGTGCCTACCTCGCGGACGAGGCCGTGTGGAGCGCGGCCCGCGCCGAGGACGGCCGCGGCGACCCCACCGAGCTGGCCCGCGCCCTGCCTGCCCACTTCGGCCTGACCACCATGCGGGAACTGATCGAGGCATTCCACCTACGGGCCATCCCCGACCACCGCCGCCACGAGCTGACCCCGCTCCTGTTCGCCGTCGCGGCAGCCGGCGACCCGATCGCCCGCACCATCATCACGCGCCAGGCGGAAGAGGTCGCCCTCCTGGCCACCGTCGCCCTGCAACGCCTCGACCTCCTCGACGAACCCACCCCCGTCATCCTCGGCGGCAGCGTCCTCGCCGCCCGCCACCCCCTCCTCCACGACCACATCACCCACCTCCTCACCGAACGCGCCCCAAAAGCAGCCCTCCACGTGGTAACCGCCCCACCGGTACTGGGAGCGGCCCTCGATGCCCTTGACCAGGCAGGCGCCACCCCGGAGGCCTATGAACGGATGAGGGGAGCCTGGGGCTAGGGGCCCCTCCCCCTCCCCCCTCCCTCCCC
>NZ_QUAC01000466.1 GCF_003389455.1 Streptomyces inhibens
TGCCGCGAGCAGCCCGGCGCCGGCCGCGCCGCGCAGCCGCGGGCGGGCGGCGGAACGGGCGGGGCGGTCGGCGGCGTAGGCCTGGGAACTGCGGGGGATACGGGTGAGCTTCACGGTCGGCTGCTCCACGTTCATTCGACGGGGCGGCGCCTCATGGCGCCCTCACCCCTGACGACGTGCGGCGGTGGCGGGGGTTGCCGGGCGGTGCGGAGAATTTTTTCGCGGCTGTCGTCGTACGGGTGCCGCCCCTTCCGCGGGGCGAACCCGCAGCACCCGTGGGCCGCCGCCCGGCGCCCCTCCCGGCCCGCCTCAGCCCACGCTCTGCAGCAGTTTCTCCACGGCCTTGACCCGGTCGGTCAGCTCCGCCAACTGGGCCCCCGTCGCCTCCTGCTGGGCGGTGACCCGGTCCGCGAGCTTGTGGTACTCGGTCAGCGCCGCGGCGTCCGCGCGGTGCCGCTGCAACTTGAAGTACGACGTCACGATCGCCGTGACCGAGGAAAAGGCCATCAGGAGAATGGCTATCGGGATGATCGTGCTGCCGTTCATGTACGTGTCCCCTTAAGGTCGTTCGGCCCCTTCGCGGCGGGCGGTTCACCGGCGCCGCCCGCACCCCCGGCCGGTGCCGGCTGGTCCGGCTCGTCCGGCCGTGCCGCCCCGGATCGGTCCTCCTGGAGGGCGGCGAGGACGGTGGCCACGTTCAGCTTCAGCTCGAACGGCGCGAGTTCGAAGTACTTCAGCGCCTTGCCGTCCTCGGACAGCTCCAGGCGGCCCACCACCAGACCGGCCTTCTCCAGGCGGTCCAGATGCATGTAGAGCAGCGGCCGGGACATCTCCAGCCGACGGGCCAACTCGCTGACGTACAGCCGGCCGTCGGCCAGCTCGGCGATCACCCGCAGCCGCTGTGCATGGCCCACGGCAGACAGCAGGGCCAGCAGCTCCTCGCTGTTCATGGCCCACCTTCTTGCCGTTCCGGACGCCTGTCAGCGGAGGTTTTCGTATGCCGCGACGGACTGTCAAGCAAGCCCGCCGCCCTCCGGCCATCACAATCTTACGGTTGACGCTTCGATACGACACCTGTAAGTCTTCACTGACACGCGTACCAGTGGGGGGACGCGACGTGACGTCGAAGGAGCTGGGCAAGTGAACATGGCTGTGCATCAACGGCCGTTGGGGAGCCGGGGGACGGGAGACCGGCCGGCGAAGAAGCGGCCGCTCACCGTCCGGGTGGCGATCTGGAGCGCGCTGCATCCCTGGCGCGCGCTGGCCGGATGGCTGGCGTTCGTGGTCCTGTGCCTGGGGGTGGGCATCTCGATGGGCACCCACAACGCCACCGCGCAGGACTACCGCGTCGGCGAGGCCGGCCGGGCCGAGAACCTGGCGGACGAGGGCCATCTGGGCCGTGCGCCGGTCGAACAGGTGCTGATCTCCGCGCGGTCCGGCCCGCTGGACAGAGCCGCAGCCGACGCGGCCGTACGGGACATCACCGCCCGGATGCGGAAGCTCCCGGAGGTGGCACGGGTCGCGCCCCCGCTCCGCTCGGCCGACGGCCGCTCGCTGCGGGTCGAGGTGACCCTGAAGGGCGCGGAGGCGGACGGCAAGAAGCATGTGGCACCGCTCGCCGCCCAGACCGCGGCCGCGCAGCGCGGCCACCCCTCGCTACGGGTGGAGGAGACCGGCAGCCCGTCGATCAGCGTCGGCCTCGACACCCAGCGCGACGACGACCTGGCGCTCTCCGAAGCGATCACCCTGCCCGTCACCCTGCTGACCCTGCTGGCCGTCTTCGGCTCCGCGCTGATGGTGGCGGTACCGCTGCTGCTGGCGCTGACCTCGATCGCGGCCGCCATCGGCCTGTCGATGGTGGTGTCGCACGTCCTGCCGGACGCCGGGGTGGGCACCAACGTCATCCTGCTGATCGGCATGGCCGTCGGCGTCGACTACACCCTCTTCTACCTCAAACGGGAACGCGAGGAGCGGGCCCGCTCGGGCGGCCGGCTCGCGCCCGAGGCGCTGGTGGAGCTGGCCGCCGCCACCTCCGGCCGGGCGATCGCGGTCTCCGGCTTCGCGGTCATCGTCTCCACCGCCACCCTCTACCTGGCCACCGACGTCGTCTTCTCCTCGCTCGCGACCAGCACGATCATCGTCGTACTGGCCGCGGTGCTCAGCTCGCTGACGGCGCTGCCCGCACTCCTGGTCAAGATCGCCCAGCGCACCGAACGCCGTGCGGTCCGCCGGCAGCAGCGCACGGGGCGCGCGAGGCGCACGAAGACCTCGCAGGCCCGGACGACCGATACCGGGCGGATCTGGAGCGCGCTGCTCCGCCCGGCCGGCAAGCACCCGGCGGCCACCCTCTGTGTCTCCGTCCTTCTCCTCCTGGGCCTCGCGGCGCCCGCCCTCGGCATGCAGCTGCGGGTGCTCAACGAGGACAGCCACTCCCGCGAGATCCCCGCGATGCAGGCCTACGACCGTCTCACCACGGCCTTCCCCGATCTGCGCGTCGAGCATCAGATCGTGGTCCGCGCCGCCGCCGCACAGGCGGCCGAAGTGGCCTCGTCCCTCCGCCGGTTGACCGCCCGGACGCACGCCGACCCGCTCTTCGCGAACGGCGCGGCCTCGCACCTGCGCACGTCCCAGGACCACCGGACGACCACCCTGGACCTCTCCGTGCCGCACAAAGTCAGCTCGCCCGAGGCCATCGCCTCGCTCGACCGGCTCCGTACGGACTATCTGCCGGCCACCGTCGGCAAGGTCGCCGGCGCGGAGTTCGCGGTCAGCGGCGATGTCGCGCACGACACCGACTACCTCGCCCACCAGGACGCCAAGTTGCCCGTGGTCGTCGGGGCGCTGCTCCTGTTGACCTTCCTCCTGACCACCCTGGTGTTCCGCTCCGTGGTCATCGGCCTGCTCGGCGTCGCGCTCAATCTGCTCTCCGTGGCCGCCTCGTTCGGCCTGGTCGTGATCTTCTTCCAACACGGCCTGGCGAGCACCCTGTTCGGCTTCGACACGGCGGCGACCAACGCCATCGGCTCGCGGGTACCGCTGTTCCTGTTCGTGATCCTCTTCGGGCTGTCGATGGACTACCAGGTCTTTGTCGTCAGCCGTATCCGCGAGGCGGCGCTCGGCGGCGTACCCACCCGGCAGGCCGTGCTGCACGGCATCGGCGCCTCCGCCAAGGTCGTCACCAGCGCGGCAGCCGTCATGGTGACGGTCTTCGCCAGCTATATGTTCCTGCACCTCGCCGAGATGAAGCAGATCGGCTTCAGCCTGGCGGTGGCGGTGCTGCTGGACGCCGTCGTCATCCGCGCGCTGATCCTGCCGTCGGCCCTGATCCTTCTGGGCCGGGCGAGTTGGTGGCCGTCGCGCGCGGTGTGGCGGGCGCAGCGGGCGACGTCAAAAACGTCACCAGGTGTCGGTTGACCTCTTCGGTGTGGGTCCACAGCAGGCCGTGCGGGGCACCGTCGATCTCGACATACCGGGCGTGCGGCAGCATCCTGCGCAGGGGGCGGGTCGAGGCGGCGATCGGTGTGATGCGGTCGGCGGTGCCGTGCAGGATCAGCGCCGGGACGTCGACGGCCGGCAGGTCGGGGCGGTAGTCGGTGAGCAGGGGCCGGATCGCCCCCTCGGCGGCCCGCTGCGACGCACTCCGCGCGGCTGCCCGGTGGGCCTGGACGTCCGCCTCGTCGATCCGGCTGCCGAGCGTCTCGTCAAGGTGGTACAGGTCCTCGAAGAAGGTGGTCAGAAAGGCCTCCCGGTCCTGTGTGAGGGTGGCGTGCGCCCGCTCGAACTCCGCACGGTCCACACCTTCCGGGTTGTCCGGGCCCTGGACCAGATACGGCAGCACGGGGGCGAGGAAGACGGCCTTGGCGATCCGGCCGGAGCCGTAGGTGCTCAGGTAGCGGGCGACTTCGCCGGTGCCCATGGAGAAGCCGACCAGCGCGGCGTCCGTCAGATCGAGTGCGGTGAGCACCGAGTGGAGGTCCGCGGCGAGGGTGTCGGCGTCGTGGCCGGAGTGGGGGCGGGCGGACCTGCCGTATCCGCGCCGGTCATAGGCGATGACGCGGAACCCGGCGTCGAGCAGTGCCCGGGTCTGCCGGCGCCATGAGCGTCCGTTCAGCAGATACCCATGAATCAGGACGACGGGCGCTCCGGACCCCTGGTCCTCGTAGTAGAGCTCGATGCCGGTGTCGCCGCCGCCGGCGTTACCGTCCTCACCTGCGCGGATGTACGGCAAGACGCACCCCTCTCAGTAGCCGATCGTGAAGCGCCGCTGGACGAACTGTGGCATTTCTGCCTCGTCGACGAGGGCTACGGCGGCGTCCCCGATGGAGATCCGGCTGTCCAGGGATCAGCAGGGATCAGATCGTGGACGTATCGATCACGAAGCGGTAGCGCACATCGCTCGCCAGCACCCGCTCGTACGCCTCGTTGATCCGGTCCGCGCTGATCACCTCGATGTCCGCGGCCAGCCCGTGCTCACCGCAGAAGTCGAGCATCTCCTGCGTCTCGGGGATGCCGCCGATCATCGAGCCGGCGAACGACTTGCGGTGCTGGATCAGGGCGAACGGCGCGATCGGCAGCGGGTTCTCCGGGGCGCCGAGCTGGACCAGCGTGCCGTCGGTGCGCAGCAGGCCGAAGTAGGCGTTCAGGTCCAGGTTCGCGGAGACGGTGTTGAGGATCAGGTCGAAGCTGCCCGCCAGCTCCTCGAACGTGGCCGGGTCGGAGGTCGCGTGGTAGTGGTCCGCGCCCAGCCGCAGGCCGTCGTCCTTCTTGCGCAGCGACTGGCTCAGCACGGTGACCTCCGCGCCCATCGCAGCCGCGATCTTCACGCCCATGTGGCCGAGGCCGCCCAGGCCGACGACGGCGACCTTCTTGCCGGGGCCGGCCTTCCAGTGGGCGAGCGGGGAGTAGAGGGTGATGCCGGCGCACAGCAGCGGGGCCGCGGCGTCCAGCGGAATGCTCTCGGGTATGCGCAGCGCGTAGTTCTCGTCGACGACCAGGTGGGTGGAGTACCCGCCGTGGGTCTGCTCACCGTCGCGGCCGGTGGCGGCGTACGTACCTACGGTGCCGAGCTCGCCGGTGCAGTACTGCTGCAGGCCGGCCCGGCAGTTCTCGCACTCGCGGCAGGAGTCGACGAAGCAGCCGACGCCTACCCGGTCGCCCACCTGGTAGCGGGTGACCTCGGCGCCGACCTCGGCGACCACGCCGGCGATCTCATGGCCGGGGACGATCGGGAAGGTCCCGCCGTCGCCCCACTCGGCGCGCACGGTGTGGATGTCGGAGTGGCAGATGCCGGCGTACTTGATGTCGATCAGGATGTCGTGGGCCCCCGGCTCGCGGCGCGGAATCGTGATCCGCTCCAGCGGTGCCTTCGGGGCGGGTGCGGCGTACGCGGAGACAGAGGTGTGGGTCATGCCATCGAGCTTGCGGCGCACGGAACGCCCTAACCAGTGCACCCTTGAACATATGCATGGCGTGCCTACTACTGACGGGACCACCCACCGGGCCGGTGCACCGCCGCAGACTGCGGTCATGGATCAGCGCACCGAATTGAGCGAGTTTCTGCGCACCCGGCGGGCCCGGCTGCGGCCGCAGGACGTCGGGCTGCCCGACCACGGCGGGCGGCGCCGGGTGCCGGGGCTGCGCAGGGAGGAGCTGGCGCAGCTGGCCGGGGTGAGCGTCGCGTACTACATCCGTCTTGAGCAGGGCCGCGGCCGTAATGTCTCGGCGGCGGTGCTGGACGCCATCGGCAACGCGCTGCGGCTGACCCCCGCCGAGCGCGACCACCTCCGCCATCTCGCCCGTCCGGTCTCCCGCCGGGTGCGCCCGGCCGCCCGCCCACAGAGGGTGCGCCCCGCGCTGCAACAGCTGATCGACACGATGGAGAACATCCCCGCCTACGTCGTCGGCCGGCGGCTGGACATCATCGGCTGGAACCGGCTCGGCAGCGCCCTGCTCGGCGATCTCGCCGCACTGCCGGCCGAGCGGCGCAATCTGGCCTGGCATGTGTTCCTGGACCCTGCGGCCCGCGAGCTGTACGAGAACTGGGACGCCAAGGCCGCCGATGTCGTCGGCTATCTGCGACGCGACGCGGGGCGCAATCCGGACGACCCCGAAATGGCCTCGCTGATCGGTCAACTCTCTCTCAAGAGCCCCGAGTTCCGGCAGCTGTGGGCCGCACACGACGTCCAGGACAAGGGCTTCGGCGTCAAGGTCGTCAACCATCCGCTGGCCGGCCGCCTCACCCTCGCGTACGAGACCCTGACGCTGCCCGCGGACCCCGACCAGCAGGTGATCACCTACCACGCCGAACCGGGGTCACCGTCGGCCGAGGCGCTGCGGCTGCTGGCGTCGGGTCAGGAGAAGACCACCGAGCGGAGCTTCAGGCGCTCGGAGGCGTGACCGCCGTGCGGGCGGAGGGAGAAGTAGTCGCCCGTGCAGCCGGCACCTGTGAAGACCGTTGCGGTCGAGGAGGTGTAGTTCCTCGGGGAGTGTGCGGGTGGCAGCCACTCGGCGCCCACCTCGGGCAGGTTGATGCAGGTCTGGCTCGGCGGGTCCACCAGCGCGCCCACGTGCGGGGCGCCGTGCGAGTCGTTGTAGACGTAGGTGAAGGGGCCGGTGGCCGCGCCGGCCGGGGAGGCGGGCAGGGCCAGGGCGAGGGTGAGGGCGCCGAGGGCGGTGGCGACGGTGTGGCGAAGACGCATGGGATGTCCCTTCCGTTCCGTTCTGTGACTTCGTGCGGAAGGTGAGCTGCCCGTGCGCAGGCCCGGTGATGTACGCCGTCACACGATGGGGTGTTGGCGAAACGATTCGTCGGGCGTTGTGCGAAGGCGGCGGAGGGTCGGACAGGCGGGTCGGGCAGGCGGGCCGGGCCGTCCCGGGCGCCTGTCCGACCCTGATCCGTCGAGCGTCGGAAGGGGGCAGTTCCTAGACCCGCTCGACCTGTTCCACCGAGATCGCGGCGGCGGGGCAGATGGCCGCCGCCTCATGTACCGCATCGTGCAACTCGGCCGGCGGTGCGGCGTCGAGCAGGACCACGATGCCGTCCTCCTCGCGCTGGTCGAACACCTCGGGCGCCGACAGCACACAGCTTCCGGCGCCGCAGCACTTCTCCTGGTCAATGTGAACGCGCATGGTTCTCCCCACGATGGGCGGCCCGGCTTCTGGAGGCCGGTGACGGACGGGTTGAAGAGGATGAGGGACGGGGTGAAGAGGGGCGGGAGGACGTGGGAGGGCGGGCACCGCCGTGACGGCCGGGGTGGCGGGGACGGCCGGGGTGGCCGTTACGGAATGCGCCGCGTTCGCCGCATGCGCCGCTCACCATGCGATCGGCAGCGCATGCACCCCGTAAATCCCCATGTCGTGGCGGAAGGGGACGTCCTCGAAGGGGATGTCGAGCCGCAGCTCGGGCAGCCGGCGCAGCAGCGTTTCAAGGGCGATCTGCAGCTCCACCCGGGCGAGCGGCTGGCCCAGGCACTGATGGACGCCGAAGCCGAAGGCGACATGGCGGCGGGCGTCGCGGCCGACATCGAGCGTGTCGCCGCCGGGGAAGACGTCCTCGTCGCGGTTGGCGGTGTTGATGGTGCACAGCACGCCCTCGCCGGCACGGATGGTGGCGCCGCCCAGGGTGACGTCCTCGGTGGCGATCCGGGGAAGGCCGTTGTGGACGATGGTCAGATAGCGCAGCAGCTCCTCGACGGCGCCCTTGATCAGCGAAGGGTCGTTGCGCAGCCGTGCCAGCTGCTCGGGGTTGCGCAGCAGGGTGAGCGTGGACAGCGCGGTCATGTTCGCGGTGGTCTCATGACCGGCGACCAGTAACAGCCGCCCCATGGAGGCGATGTCGGTGGAGTCGAGTTCGCCGCGGGCGACCAGCCGGCTGACGATGCCGTCGTCCGGCCGCTGCCGCTTGGACTCGGCGAGCCGGATCAGATAGTCCTGCAGCTCGTCCGAGGCGGTGCGCACCTCCTCGGCCGCCGAACGGAGGCTGAGCAGGATCCGGCTGCGCTCCTGGAAGAACTCATGGTCCTCGTACGGGACGCCGAGCAGCAGGCAGATCACCAGGGACGGCAGCGGAAGCGCGAATTCGGCGACCAGATCGGCCGAGGTGCGCCCGTCGGTCATCCGGTCGAGCAGCTCGTCGGCGATCCGCTGCACCTCGGGGCGCAGCGCCTCCACCTTCTTCACCATGAAGTCGGCGGTGAGCATCCGGCGCAGCCGCGCATGGTCGGGATCGTCCTGGCGGATGAAGATCGGGTTGCTGCCGACGATCTCCCGCGCGCCGGCGGTGAGGAAGGGGAATCCCGGGCGGGTGGCGTCGGCGCTGAACCGCGGGTCGCCGAGGACCTCGCGTACGTCCTGATGCCGGGTCACCAGCCAACAGGAGGAGCCGTCCCACAGTGTCGCGCGGGTGACCGGGTCCTCGCGGCGCGCCCGTTCGACGCCGGGTGCCGGATCGAAGGGGCAGCCGTCGGCCCGCGCGGCCGGGACGGCGAGGGCGGCGGGGCGCTCGGCCGTGCCGGTGGCGCGTTCCATATCGATACGTTCTGCAGTCGTCATTCGGCTGGTCCTTCCACGATCGGGACACGGCACTGCCGTGGTGAACGGTGCGGGTGGCGCCTCTCCTCGACGGGCATGCCAGGCATGACGGGCAGAGCAGTCATGGCAGTCATGGCAGCCATGGCAGTTATGGAAGACATGACGGGCCTGGCAGGCTCGGTAGCCTAATTAGTTACCTAACTTAAGCAACTAAGTTCTCGATACGCTAACTCACCCCGAGCGGGGGAGGGAAGGCGAGATCGAGGCGTGCGCGAGGTTGGCTCAAACCGAGCGGAGATCCGTGCGGAACCGGCGTACAGCAGCGCGGATACCGGTTCCGCGCGGGCCGCTAAAGTGCCTGCATGCCGGACCCCGCAAGAGACCAGGACCCCACCGCCGCACTGCAAAGAGTGCTGGCCACGCTGTCCTACCTGCTCACCCGCTCCCGGGCGCACGAACGCCAGGCGACCGCGGCGGGCGTCACGGCGGCGCGCTCCGACCTCTGGCTGCTGATGGCCCTGGACGACAGCGGAGGCATCAGCAGGGTCGGCGATCTGGCCGCCCTGCTGATGGTCGAACCCCCTCATGTCACGCGCCAGATCAGCCAGTTGGAATCCCAGGACCTGGTCGAACGCACTCCGGACTCGCTCGACCGCCGCGCCCGCAAAGTGGCGATCACCCCGCACGGCAAGGCTGTCCTCAACCGCCTTCAGCACACCAGCCAGGCCGGTCTTCGCGAGGCCCTCAGCGGCTTCGACGACGGCGATATCGCCACCACCGTCGCCGTGCTCAACCATCTGGTCTCCCACGCCCGCCACAAGCATGCGGAGGAGGACCGGCTGCGGGGCGGAGGACGTAGGGCCTGACCGGCGGGTCGGGGCAGGGCTGTCCCCAGGGTGTGTCCGGCGGAGCGGGGGTGGACCGGCCCTGGGGGTGTGGCCGGCGGCTCGGGTCGGGGCCCCGCCCTTGGAACGCGGAGGGGCGAGGGCCGTTGTCGCCCTCGCCCCGTCGTGCTGTGCGGACCGGTTACTCGATCTCGACCCGGCCGCTGTGGCCCTGCTCCTTGGGGGCGCTGGTGCCGCCGTTCTTGTCGGCGGTGTTCTGGCCGTCGGGGGTGCCGAGATTGCGGCGGACCGAGTCGAGGATGGTCAGGCCCTGGCCGACCAGGCCGGCGGCGATCTCGCCGAGGCCGTCGGTGCCGTTGAGGACGTTGACATTGGCGTTGGCGAGGCCGGCGGAGGCCTCCTTGACGATCTGCGGAAGCTGGTCGATCAGCATCCGGTCCAGGGCCACCCGGTCGAAGGACGCGGCGGCCTCGGCCTGGATCTTCATCCGCTCGGCCTCGGCCAGGGCCAGCAGCCGGATGCGCTCGGCCTCCGCCTCGGCGGGCTTGACGACCTCGGCGACCAGCTCCTGCTGGCGCAACTGGGCCGCGCGCTGGGCGAGTTCGGTCTGTGCCGCGAGGACTTCCTGCTGTGCGTGGGCGTGCGCGAGCGGGCCGGCCTGGGCGGCACGGGCCTGGGCACGGTCCACCTCGGCGGAGTACTCGGCCTGGACGACGGCGGTCTGCCGGGTGTATTCGGCCTGATTACGCGCGGCCGCCTGCTGCGCCTCGACCGAGGCCTGGGTGGCCTGTGCCTGGGCGATCTGCGCCTGTCGCTGGATGGCCGCCTTGTGCGGGGCGGACATCGCCTCGATATAGCCGGTGTCGCCGTCGTCGATCGACTGGATCTGGAGGGAATCGACGGTCAGGCCGATCTTGGCCATTTCGGTCTTGGATGTCTCCAGGACCTCGGTGGCCAGTTTCTGCCGCTCGGTGACGATCTCCTCGACCGTCATCGAGCCGATGATGGAGCGCAGATGACCGGCGAAGATACGGCCGGTCAGTACCGACATCTGTTCCTGGTCGGACAGGAAGCGCTGACCGGCATTGACGACGCTCTCCGTGTCGTTGCCGACCTTGAACGCGATCACGGCGCGGACCGTGAGGGCGATGCCTTGCCTGGTCACGCACTTCTCGGCGACCTCGGCCTCACACATCGCCAGCGTCAGAAAGCGGACCTTGCGAAAGACCGGCAGCACGAACTTGCCGTGCCCGGTCACCACTCGGAATGGCGCGCCGCCCTGTCCACGCCTGCCTCCCGAGATCAGCATGGCTTGATCAGGGGCAGGAACGCGGTAACCGAACATCCTTTGTCTCCTCAACCGGCGTTGCCGGCATCGCCGGCCAACGCGTCCAACGGATCGGCCCACTCCATGACGTCGACCTGGCGATTGCCACGGGACTCGATCACGAGCACGGTCGCCCCTACCGGAAGGGGCTCGGGGGACCAGGCGACAAAGGCCTCGGTGCCACCCCTGACCCGCACCAGAACCTCACCGGGACCGGCAGCCCCACGAGTGCCGATCAGCAGCACTCCCGTACAGCCGATCACGGCATCGTCCTGTGCCATTGGCGGCTGCCCTCCCCCGTTACGTTCCTGGAAAACCGACCATAGCGCCCCGGTGGGCGGCGGCCTATGGGGGGATGGCGGCGAGTTGGGACACCGGGCCGAGGCGATCAATTTCCCGTCAAAACGCGCCCGAACACCTTGCGCGGATCAGTGCAACGCGTCCAGGGCGGCGAGGACGTCGGACGGTTCGGCGCGGGCGGTGTAGTCGGTGTCTATGAAGGCCCAGCGGATGGTGGCGTCGCGGTCGATGACGTAGGTGGCGGGCAGCGGCAGGGTGCGCGGGTGGCCGCCGTTGACGCGCTGGAGGTCGAAGCCGAAGGAGTCGTAGACGGCGGCCAGGTCGTCGGGCAGGTCGAAGCTGAGGCCGTACTGCTTGGCGGTGTCGCAGCCGAGGTCGCTGAGGACGGGGAAGGTCAGGGCGTGCTTTTCGGCGAGGGTGAGGGACTCGTCGGGGATCTGTGGGGATACGGCCACCAACTGGGCACCGTGGGCGGTGATGGCGTCGATCTGCTCCTGGAGGGCGCGCAGTGCGAAGTTGCAGTACGGGCACCAGGCGCCGCGGTAGAAGGTGAGCACGACGGGGCCGGCGCTCAGGAGGGTGTCCAGGGTGACGGTCTCGCCGGTTGCGGTGGGGAGGCTGAAGTGCGGCGCCGTGTCGCCGGTTTGAAGGGCTCGGTCGGCTTGGCCCGAGGCGGCGAGGTCGCGGCCGGCGCGCTCCATCACCTCGCGGGCGGCGGCCGGGATTTCGGGGTAGAGGGCGCGGAAGAACGCGGTGAGTTCGTCGTTGAGGCTCATGACGGTGATTGCTCCTGAGGTGAGGGATGAGCGCGCAGCGGGGCGAGGGCGGCGGTGACGGTGTCGGTCAGCGCCTCGGCGTCGGCGCCGGCGCGGGAGCGCAGATTGACGCCGTACGCAAGGGTCGCCAGCACCGCCGCGGCGGCATCGAGATCGGTGGACGGCTGGAGTTGTCCCAGGTCGTCGGCGGTGGCGAGGGCCGAGCGCAGGGCCGATTGGAGCGTGGTGTGGTGCTCTTCGAGCACGGTGCGGATGCCGGGGTCGGCGCATTCGGGGCCGGCGTAGGCATTGGTGACCATGCAGCCCCAGCCGGCGACCGGGCCGGAGCACCGGACGTCGATCAGCCCGGCGAAGAACTCCTCGATCGCGGTCAGTCCGGAAGTCGTCGCCGACAGATGGGCAAAGGCCGGTGTCGAGTGCTGCGCTATATAGCGGTCCAGTGCCGCGGCGTAGAGGCCGTCCTTGTTGCCGAAGGTCGCATAGAGGCTGGAGCGGCTCACTCCGGTCGCGGTCACCAGGGCCTGGATCCCGGTCGTGGGCAGGCCCTGGCGCCAGAAGACCTGGATGACGTCGTCGAGCACGATGTCGGGGTTGAAGTGCTTGATGTCGGGCATGGCCGGCCTGCTCGTTTCGCCGATACGTAATCTTGGAACGGATGTTCCAAGATTACGTCGAGTGGCCTTGTCTGCCAAGGAGTTGGGGACAATCGCGGCGGAAAATAAAGGGAACCGGTCCTTCCGCGCCGGGGGTGCGCGGAAGGACCGGAGCAGGGGGCAGGGACTGCTACGTACGGCGTGCGGCGGTGTCCGGCAGGACCGGCAGCAGCGCCGAGATCAGCGCGGCCAGCACGACGTTGAAGACCACCGCGGTGGTCAGCGCATGCCCGTAGGCGCCGGTGTCGTTGTGCGCGGCGCCACCGAGCGCGCTGTAGTAGAGGACACCGACGATGGCCACGCCGACCGCGCCGCCGATCTGCTGGCCGGTGGACAGCACACCGGACGCCATCCCCACTTCCTTGGGCCCGACGTTGGCGAGCACCGCGTTCAGCAGCGGGGTGACCAGCAGACCGTTGCCCGCGCCGACCAGGATCAGGGTCGGCGCCAGCTCCCAGGCGGTCAGCGAGGAACCGGCGTTGACGACCAGCACGATGGTGCCGATGAAGCCCAGACCGCCGATCAGGCCGCCGAGCTGGAGCACCCGTCGCCCGAAGCGGGCGAGCCGGCCGGCGGTGAGGCTGGCGGCGAAGAAGGCGACCGCGAGCGGTGTGTAGACCAGGCCGGCGCCGAGCGCGTCCATCCCCAGCCCGTCCTGAAGCGTCAGCGACAGGATGAGGAAGAAGGAGTTGATCCCCGCGTACGCGAGGACGACCAGGGTCATACCGACCGCGAACGGGCGCTCGCGCAGCAGCCTCAGCTGGACCAGCGGGGCGCCGCCCGCGGCATCCACCCGCCGCTCCACCGCGCCGAACGCGGCGAACGCCAGCACACTGCCGGCCAGGCTGAGCCAGGTCCACAGCGGCCAGCCGTACGACCGGCCCTCGACCAGCGGCACGACGAGCAGAAAGAGCGCCACGGTCAGCACGACCGCGCCGGGCAGATCGAGCCGCCGGGCCTCCGGCGCCCGTGTCTCGGGCACGAACAGTCCGGCGAGCAGCAGCGTCACCAGACCGACGGGCACATTGACCCAGAAGACCGGCCGCCACGAGGAGCCGAAGAGATCGGCCGAGATCAGCACGCCGCCGAGCAACTGGCCGATGATCGTGGACATTCCGATGACCGCGCCCAGCGCACCGAACGCCTTGGGGCGCTTCTCGGCCGGGATCAGCACCTGGATCATCGCGAAGACCTGCGGGAACATCGCGGCCGCGCTGAGGCCCTGGACCAGTCGCGCACCGATCAGACTGCCGGAGTCGGGCGCGAGCGCACATCCCACGGAGGACAGCGTGAACAGCGTCATCCCGATCAGGAACAGCCGCTTGCGGCCGTAGCGGTCGCCGAGGCGCGCGCCGGTGATCAGGGCGATGGCGTAGGTGAGCTGATAGCCCGCCAGGATGAGCTGGATATCGGCGGCGGAGGAGTGCAGATCGGCCTGGATGGCGGGGGCGGCGACCAGCACGATGAACGTGTCGAGAATAGCCATGAATGCCCCGACCAACACGATGGTCAGGGCCCGCCACGGCGCTGCGCCTTCGGCCGCACCGGACTGCGGGCCGGCCGGTGGCGCCTTTGGCCGCGCCGGCACGGACTGCTGCCCGGTGGCACCTGAGGGTTGGGTCTGGGTCATGGGGCAAGAGTCGGTCAGCTCCGGCCGGACATACAGAGACCGATTATGCTGGTGTTCCCACTACCCCCATATACGTGCTACGCCCATATATACGTGCGTAGGCCGGTGATCCGGCCGGCACCCGCGGACCGCGGCGAACGGGAGTACCGATGGCTGACCAGCAACGGCGGCAATGTCTCGCGGAGTTCCTGCGTTCGCGACGGGAGCGGCTCACGCCCCAGGAGGCGGGCATCCTCGCGGGCCCCCGGCGGCGCACCCCGGGGCTGCGGCGCGAAGAGGTCGCTCAGCTCTCCGGGGTCAGCGTGACCTGGTACACCTGGCTGGAGCAGGCCCGCGACATCACCGTCAGCCGGCAGGTCCTGACGAGCCTGGCGCGCGCCCTGATGCTCAGTTCGATCGAGCGCCGGCATCTGTTCGCGCTGGCCGGCGTGCCGTTGCCGGAGCAGCCGCCGGGCCGTGGGCCGGGGCCCGCACTACAGCGGCTGGTGGACGCGCTCGAACCGCATCCGGCGTATCTGCTCGACGCCAACTGGGACATGGTGGGCTGGAACCGCGCCGAGGCGGGGCTGATCGGCGACCCGGGGCAGCTGGAGCCGGCCGAACGCAACCTGCTGTGGCTGGTGTTCATGGATCCGGCCATGCGCGCGCTGATGGTCGACTGGGAGGGCCAGGCGCAGAATCTGGTGGCCCAGTTCCGGGCGGATGACCAGCAGCGGTTCGGTGATCCGCGCTATGAGCAGCTCACGGGCGGGCTGCGGGAGGCGAGCGCGGAGTTCCGTGCGTGCTGGGAGGCGCATGACATCGCGGACTTCGGCAGCAACCGGCGGCAGTTCAGCCACCCCTGGGTCGGGGCGCTGACCTTCGACTATGTGAAGCTGGCGGCGCTGGATGCGCCCGGCGTCAAGCTGTTCGCGTGTATGCCGGCCGATGCGGAGACGACGCAGAAGCTGCCGGCGTTGCAGCGGTGTGCGACCGGCGAGATTCCGGATGCGGCCGAAGTGGCGGATACGGCAGATGAGTTGACCGCTTCGCGCGCGTGAGGGTAGCGGCCCCGTGCCGATCCGTGGGTAATGGAATTCTCAACGAATTCCCAAAGCCAATGGGTGCGCAGTGACCTACGTCACGTTTGCTTGACTGGCTGATAGCCAGCCCTCTTCTATTGGCGGCACGCAGCCCATGGCCGACCAAGGGCGCGAAAGAAGACAAACCGGGGGTATGGCATTGTGTATTCGACTGCCTTGACGGGCCATTAGCGAAGTCTGTCGTTCACCTTTCTTTCAGCCGTCCGGCGCCCAGTGTGCTCTCTCATCCGCTGTTTGCGCCAGATGACGGTTCCCTTCCCTTGAAGCGCGCCACCGTAGGCGTCTGATGGTGTCCGACCGCACCGTCACGCATCCGGTCACTGCGGCCTGTCATGGCTGACGGGCCGCGGAAGCCTGCGCCCTTCGAGGGAATCAGTGTTGAGATACGGAGGGGAATCCCAACATGCCCTTGAACCGAGAATTCATCGGACGTACCTGGCGAGCCGCCGAAGTCTATGAGGTGAGCCGGGAAAAACTACGGGACTTCACCGTCGCAATCGGTGAGATGCACCCCGTCTACCTGGACGAAGAAGCCGCCAGAAAGCATGGCTACCGGACCGTCATCGCGCCGCCCTCCTTCTGCACCGCACTCTGGTTCCGCATGGGCAACTGGCCCATGTTCGAGCCAGAGTTCGGCAAGCAGAAGGACCCGGTCTGCGTCCTCGGTGACCAGCGCGTCACGCACCACCGCCCGATCCACGCCGGCGACCGGCTGTGGTTCGCCACCACCGTCCGCGATATCCGCGATATCGGACGGCATGAACTCTTCGAGATGGAACACCAGGTCACGTCCGAAGACGGGGCTCCCGTCTGCACCGTCGTCGACCAGATGATTTCCCGCGGCTCCGCCGCCCCGAAGGAGTAATGGCCATGACTGCTCAGGTCGACTACGACACCGTCCCCGTCGGAATGCAGCTGGCCCCCCGCGAATTCCAGCTGCTGGCGGTCAACGAAATCATGTACTGCGGCGCCACGCTCGACTTTGCCGGCGTCCACTGGAATCCGCGCGTCGCCCGTTCCGTGGGCATGGATCATATCGTCGCCCACGGACCACTGACCGAGGCCAAGGCGCTCAGCCTGATTCACGAATGGACCGGCGATCCCGGCACCGTCGTGGCACAGCACGCCCGCTTCCACCGGCCGGTGCTGATACCGGACGACGGAGAGGGAGCCCGCTACCGCATCCACGGAACCGTCACCGAGAAACTGGCGGACCGGCGGGTCGTGGTGGAATTGACCGCGGTATCCCCGCAGGAAGAGGAATTGGTCACGGTACGCGCGGTCGTGCAACTCGTGTGAATGCCCCCGAGACCCCAAGGAGTCCATCCATGCGCACACTGCTCGTCGACAACCACGATTCCTACACCTTCAACCTCTTTCAGCTCATAGCCGAGGTGAACGGTGTCGACCCGGTCGTCGTCACCAACGACACCCCGATGCTCAAAACCCTCAGACAGGGCGGTTTCGACAATATCGTCATCTCCCCGGGCCCCGGCCGCCCGCAGGAGTCGCGCGATCTCGGCCATGTTCCCGACCTGCTGCGCCACACCGATCTGCCGGTCCTCGGCGTCTGCCTCGGCCACCAGGCCATCGCCCACGCCGCCGGCGCCGCCGTGGTCCCGGCCCCCCGCCCCCGCCACGGCCACCTCGCCCGCGTCACCCACGACGGCGACGCCCTCTTCGCCGGCATACCCGCGGAGTTCACCGCCGTGCGCTACCACTCGCTGTGCGTCGAGGAACCGCTGCCGCCGGAGCTGGAGGTCACCGCCCGCGCGGACGACGGCGTGATCATGGCGCTGCGGCACCGTGAACTTCCCCGCTGGGGGGTGCAGTTCCACCCCGAGTCGATCGCCTCCGAATACGGCCGCGAGATCCTGACGAACTTCCGCGACCTCACCCACGGGGCCCGCGACGAGGCCCGGCACACCGCCCGTACGTCCCGGCCCCCGCGCCCCGTCCGGCGCCCGGCCGACGAGCCCGCCTACCAGCTGATCACCACCGTGCTGCCGCGGGCCGTCGACACCGAAGCCGCCTTCACCACCCTCTACGACCGGTCCTCGCACTGCTTCTGGCTCGACAGCAGCCGCGTCGAGGAGGGCCTGTCCCGCTTCTCGTTCCTCGGCGACGCCACCGGCCCGCTGAGCGAGGTCCTCACCTACCGGCTGTCCGCCGGCGCGGTGAAGATCCAGGACGCGAAGGGGCTCCGCCTGGAGAGCGGCTCCATCTTCGAGGTCCTCGACGCCCGCCTCAGACAGCGCCGCCTCGACGCCCCCGACCTGCCCTTCGACCTCACCGGAGGCTATGTCGGCTACTTCGGCTACGAGCTGAAGGCCGACTGCGGAGCGGCCAAGCGGCACACCGCGGACACCCCGGACGCCGCGTGGATGTTCGCGGACCGGCTGATCGCGGTCGACCACCTGGAGGACCGCACCTATGTGATCGCGGTGCACACCGACGACGAGCAGGAGACCATCGGCGCCAAGGAGTGGGTGGAGGCCACCGCGGAACGCCTCGCCGCCCTGGAACCGCTCCCCGACGACGACGCGCTGCGCACCTGGCAGCCGCCCGCCCAGGCACCCGACGCCACCCCCTTCCTCATCCGGGACCGGGACCGCTACAAGGCCGACATCGAGGAGTGCAACCGCCAGCTGGTCCGGGGCGAGAGCTACGAGGTCTGTGTCACCAACAAGCTGCGGCTGCCGTTCGCCGACGACGACCTGGCGTTCTACCGGCGGCTGCGCCGCGCCAACCCCGCCCCGTACGCCGCACTGCTGCGCCTCGGCGACACCACCGTCTTCAGCTCCTCGCCCGAACGGTTCCTGCGCATCGACCGTGCCGGCACGGTCGAGAGCAAGCCGATCAAGGGCACCGCGCCGCGCGACCCCGACCCCGTACGCGACCGCGCACTCGCCGACGAACTGGCCGCCAGCGCCAAGACACAGGCCGAGAACCTGATGATCGTGGACCTGCTGCGCAACGACCTCGGCCAGGTCTGCGAGATCGGCAGCGTCAAGGTCGACCGCTATATGGCCGTCGAGTCCTACGCCACCGTCCACCAGCTCGTCTCCACCATCCAGGGCCGGCTGACCCCCTCGGTCAGCGCCGTGGACTGCGTACGCCACTGCTTCCCCGGCGGCTCGATGACCGGTGCGCCCAAGCTCCGCACCATGGAGATCATCGACCGTCTGGAGACCGAGGCGCGCGGCATCTACTCCGGCTCGCTCGGCTACTTCGGCCTGTCCGGCGGCACCGACCTCAACATCGTCATCCGCACCGCGGTCCGCAAGGGCGACGAGCTGACCATCGGCGCGGGCGGCGCGATCGTCCTCGACTCCGACCCCCAGGACGAGTACGAGGAGATGCTCCTCAAGGCCACCGCCCCGCTGCGCGCCTGGCAGGCCGGCCGGTGAACCAGCGGCTGCGCTGGGACGACGCCGAGGGCGCACTGCGCCCCGCCGAGCCGCCCGGCACCGTCCATGCCCTCGACTCCTGGCTCGCCGCCGACGGCACGGTCCGCGGGCTGCCGCTGCACATCCGACGGTTCGCCGCCGCCTGCCAGGCGCTCGGCGGACCCCCGGAACCGCAGGTCGCGACGTTCTTCCGGGCGGCGGCGGCCCGGGTCCCGACCACGGGCACATGGTTCCCCAGAGTCGAACTGGTCGCCACCGAAGGCGAGTTAGCACTCCACTTATGGATACGACCGGCGCCCACGCTCGGCGAGAGCGTACGGCTGTGGGCCGCCGAAGGCCCCGACCGCCGCACCCGCCCCGACCTCAAGGGCGTCGACCTCGGCCGGCTCGGCGCGCTGCGCGACCGGGCCCTGGCGGCCGGTGCGGACGAGGCGCTGCTGCTCGACGGCGCCGGCCGGATCGTGGAGGGCTCGACGACCAGCCTCCTGTGGTGGCGCGGCGACACCCTGTGCACCCCGCCCGCCACACCCCGACGGCTCGCCTCCGTCACCCGCGAACTGCTCCTCGGCATCGCCGCCGCCCAGGGCGTCCGTATCGCCTACGAGACCCCCACGCCCCGCGAACTCGACGGGCTCGAAGTCTGGGCCGTCAACGCGCTGCACGGCATACGCCCCGTGACGCAATGGACAAATCTGCAGGTCAGCGCGGGACCGGCGGTCCGCGCTCCGCGCTGGCGCGGCCATCTGGGCCGTCTGGCGCAGCCCGCCTCCTCCGCCCTCTCCACAAGGACGTCCGACCATGCCCGCCACGCCCGTTAGCAGACCTCACACGCCGCCCGCCTTCGAACGCGATCTGCTGCTCCAGCTCACCAAGCGCTGGGGCAAACGGGTCGCCGTCAAGAAGGACGAACTCGACCTCGACGGCCACTTCGACCCCGAACTCCCGGACTTTCCCGAGCACTTGGTACCGCTCCTCGCCCTCCCCGGCAGCCCGCCGCCGGACACCGACGGACAGCGCCGGATCCTCTCCGCCTCCTGGATCGCCTACAACGCCAAGACCACCGCGATCGAGGACGAGATCATCCTGCCCGCCTGCCGGCTGATGCTCCAGGAGCGCATCCCGGTACGGAAGGACGAGGCCGCCGTCGCCGCCCTGCACCAGACGATCATCGACGAGCACTACCACATCCTGATGTGCCAGAACGCGGCCTCGGTCACCCGGCGCCGCCGCGAGCTGACGGACCTCACGTTCGACCCGCAGGCATGGTCCGTGGTGCGCGCCCTTCAGGAGCGCCGCCGCGAGCTGACCGGAACGGCCCGCGACCTGGTGGAGATCGCCTTCGCACTGGCCGCGGAGACCACCATCAACGCCTTCCTCTCCACCATCTCCACCGAGTTCGGCATCCAGCCGATGAACCGGATCACCGTCGACATGCACCGCCGCGACGAGAGCGGCCACGCCGTCGTCTTCCGCGAACTCGCGGTTTCCCTCTACAGCGAACTGTCGGTCGAGGAACGGGAGTTGTTCAAGGACGCCCTGGTCCAGGGCCTGGACGCGTTCCGGGCGCCCGACTTCGACCCATGGGTCGGTGTGGCGCGCACCGGCGGGATGGACATCACCGCGGACGAGCTGCGCGAAGCGGCCGCGAACCGTCCGGCCGCGCCCCGGGACACCGGCCCGCTGCAGACCCTCCTCGCGGACCTCGGACTCTCCGAGGCGCTGGGCCCCGCCCTGGCCATACCGGCCCCTTCCTCCACCCCCGCACAAAGGAGCTGACGGCGTGTACACCCTGACCGACGACCAGCGGGCCATACAGCGGGCGGCGCGGGACTTCGCCGACGAGTACCTGGCACCCAACGCCGTGGACTGGGACCGCGACAAGCACTTCCCCGTCGACGTGCTCCGCAAGGCCGCCGAGATCGGCATGGGCGGCGTCAACGTCCGTACGGAATCCGGCGGCTCGGGCCTGACCCGGATGGACTCCGCCCTCATCTTCGAAGCACTCGCCTCCGGCTGCCCCACCATCTCGGCGTATATCTCCATCCACAACATGGCCGCCTGGATGGTCGACACCTACGGCACCCCCGCCCAGCGCGACCAGTGGCTTCCGCTGCTGTGCTCCATGGAGCACCTCGCCAGCTACTGCCTCACCGAGCCCGAGGCCGGATCGGACGCCGCCGCGCTGCGCACCCGCGCCGTACGGGACGGTGACAGCTATGTCGTCACCGGCGTCAAGCAGTTCATCTCCGGCGCCGCGGCCTCCCAGGTCTACCTGGTGATGGTGCGCACCCACGAGGCCGGCTCCCGGGGCATCTCCGCCCTCCTGATCGACAAGGACACCCCGGGCCTGTCCTTCGGCCCGAACGAACGCAAGATGGGGTGGAACGCGCAGCCCACCCGGCAGGTGATCCTCGACGAGGTACGCGTCCCGGTCGCCAACCGCCTCGGCCAGGAGGGCGAGGGTTTCCGGATCGCGATGCACGGCCTCAACGGCGGCCGGCTGAACATCGCCGCCTGCTCACTGGGCGGGGCCCGCACCGCCCTCGACCGCAGCGTCAGCTATCTCAACGAGCGCGAGGCATTCGGCGAGAAGCTGGTCAGCCGCCAGGCCCTGCAATTCCAACTGGCCGACATGGCAACGGAGTTGGAGGCCGCCAAGACCATGCTCTGGCAGGCCGCGTCCGCCCTGGACGCCGGCGACAAACGCGCCGTCGAACTCTGCGCGATGGCCAAGCGCTTCGTCACCGACGCCGGCTTCCACGTCGCCAACCAGGCCCTCCAGCTGCACGGCGGCTACGGCTACCTCGCCGAGTACGGCCTGGAGAAGATCGTCCGCGATCTGCGCGTCCACCAGATCCTGGAGGGCACGAACGAGATCATGCGGCTGATCATCGCGCGGGGGGTGGTGGGGGCGGGGGCGGTCTGAGCGGTGACCTGCCGTACCCGACCGAAGCGGGCACAGGATGTCGGGTCCGGCAGGGTGGCTCCTTCCTACGGTTATCGAGTCAGAAACGGAAGGAGGCCGGGGTGCTGGAGCAGCTCAACCAGGCCATGGAGCACATCGAGCGCCGTCTCGATCAGCGGATCGAGACGGCCGAGCTGGCGCGGATCGCGAGGACGTCGGAGTACCACTTCCGGCGGATGTTCTCCGCGCTGGCGGGGCTCCCGCTGTCGGAGTACATCCGGCGCAGGCGGCTGACCGTCGCGGGCGCCGAGGTGCTGGCCGGCGAGCGGACGCTGCTGGATGTCGCGGTGCGCTACGGCTACACGTCGGGGGAGGCGTTCGCGCGTGCGTTCCGTGCCGTGCACGGCATCGGCCCGGGCGAGGCCCGGCGCACCGGTGCTGCCCTGCACTCCCAGCCACGGATGTCCTTCCGACTCATCATCGAAGGGAGCACCACTATGCAGTACCGGGTCGTGGAGAAGCCGGAGTTCCGCGTTGTCGGCAAGAAGACCCGGGTCCCCCTCCTCCACGAGGGGGTGAACCCGGAGATCGTCGCGTTCATCGAGAGCCTCGGAGAGGAGACCGTGCAGCGCATAGCGAGCCTGTCCGACCAGGAGCCGGAGGGAATCGTCTCGGTGACCGAGCACCTCTCCGACAGCCGTGAGGAAGGCACCGAACTCGACTACTACCACGCGGCGGTGACCGGCGCCGAGGCCCCCGAGGGCTTTGACGTCCGGGTCGTCCCCGCGGGCACCTGGGCCGTCTTCGAGAACGACGGTCCCTTCCCGCAGCAGCTCCAGAACCTGTGGCGGGACGTGTACACCCAGTGGTTCCCCTCCAACCCGTACGCGAGCCGGCCGGGGCCGGAGATCCTGCGCACCCGGCCGTCCGAGGACTGGACGGAGGCAGCCACGGAGCTGTGGATTCCCGTGGAGCGGACCTCGGTCTGACGGGATGGTCCGGCGGTCCGGGGCCGGTCTCGGCCCCGGACC
>NZ_QUAC01000470.1 GCF_003389455.1 Streptomyces inhibens
CACACCCCCGCCCTGCCGCCGCTCGCCGCCCCGCCCCGCCGGCTCTTCATCGCCCGGGCGGTCGCCGCCGGCGCCTCCGTCGCCGCCACCGCGGCCGTCGGATACGGCACCGCCACGACCCTGCGCGGCCCGACCGTGAAGCGCGTCACGATCCCGCTGGCCAAACTGCCGCGCGCCGCCCATGGCTTCCGTATCGCCGTCGTCAGCGATATCCACCTCGGCCCGATCCTGGGCCGCGCCCACACCCGGCGGATCGTCGAGACGATCAACCGCACCGACCCCGACCTGGTGGCCATCGTCGGGGACCTGGTCGACGGCAGCGTCGCCGACCTCGCCCCGGCCGCCGAACCACTGCGCGAACTGCGCTCCCGGCACGGCGCGTACTTCGTCACCGGCAACCACGAGTACTACTCGGGCGCCGCCCAATGGGTCGACCACGTACGGGAGTTGGGCATCCACCCGCTGGAGAACGCACGCACCGAACTCCCCGGCTTCGACCTCGCCGGCATCAACGACCTCGCGGGCGCAACCGAGCACGCCGGACCCGACTACGACCTGGCCCTGGGCGGCCGGGACCCCGCCCGCGCCGTCGTCCTCATGGCCCACCAGCCGGTCACCATCCACGACACCGTCCGGCACGGCGTCGACCTCCAGCTCTCCGGCCACACCCACGGCGGCCAGATGTGGCCCTTCACCTACGTCGCCGCCGCCACCAACCCCACCGTCGCCGGCCTGGAGCGCTACGGCGACACCCAGCTGTATGTGACCCGCGGCGCCGGGGCCTGGGGTCCGCCCGTACGGCTGGGCGCGCCGCCCGACATCACGGTGGTGGAACTGGCGTCGGTGCGGGCGTAGAGGGCCGGGACGGCTTGCGGCCCGGGTCCCTTCTCGCCGCCGCTGTCGACGCTCCCGTGCACGGTATGCCGTCGTCCGACCCCCGGGCGTAGCCGGACCTCACGGCCCCTCGCACATGTCGTGCACGGGCGGCGCAGCGGGCGCACCCTGGTAGCAGGGACTCCGGAGGTGATCGTGATGTTGCAGACCGCTGTCGGATGGCATGTTGAGCTGGAGTTCGAGGAGGACACCCAGCACACCCGCGCGGCCGCCCTCGTTCGGCTCTCCGACGGGAGCGAGGTGCGGGGCCATGGATACGCGAGCCGCCACCCCGCCGACGCGGACCAGCCAAGGGTCGGTGAGGAGATCGCGGGAGCCAGGGCGCTCAACGAACTGGCGATGAAGTTGCTGACCAAGGCGCACGATGAGATCGACGAGGCGTCGGGGAGGACGTCCTATCCGCTGACGTGAGCTGACCTGCTCCGACCGGCCGAACCGGAGCGTCAGGCGCATGGCACTCGGGGCGATGAGTCCTGCGCGGATGGGTACGCGCCCCACCCCGCGGGTACTAAGTAACGGCCCGCCTACAAAAGGCGGTCGCAATCTGCCGTGAATCGGACAGATCACGACTTACGATCTTGCTATTCCGACCACCAACTCCCTAGTCTTTAGTGTCTTTACGGTGCCCTTACCGTGGTAGCTCCGCGGGGCGGTGTGAAGGGGACGAGCAGGGCACGCGGGGGAACGGGGAGTGTAGTCATGGCTGAGCAATTCAAGGTCGACCTGGACGAGTTGGACAGTGTCGTGCGCCAGCTCAAGCATCTTCGGGGCGATATGGACGAACCCAGCCAGAAGATGAAGTACAGCACGGCGATTCCGAAGTCGGCGTTTGGCGTCGACTTCCTCGAGGCGGGCAAACTCGCCAGTGCCCACGACGACATGCAGTCGTACATGTCGCAGGTCATCGACGCCCTCCAGGACCTCATCCACAAGTTCGGTGAGAAGACCGAAGCCAGCCGGGGCGCGTACGAGGACCAAGAGCACCAGGCCAAGACCTCGATGAACGGCTGAGCGGCTGAACGGCGCGCGGTGATGCATGCACGAGAGGCGGAGATGGACATGAAGGGGGGCCTGCATGGTTGACGCCAAGCAGGAGTACGACAGCGCCAAACAGATGGAAAAGCAGCGCAAGGACCATGAGCGGGAAGAGCGGCTGAAGTCGTTCAAGGGTCAGCAACTGACTCGCCGCTCTCCTTCTGATTTCCATCACCACGGCATCAACGCGCTCCGAGCGATGATCGAGCACGCCAACCCCGAGGCGATCGAGACCTCCGGTCGTCACTGGCGGGCCTCCGCCGACCGGCTGGGCGGCGAGGACGGGACCGGTGGCATCCGTAAGGCCTTCATGGCTGCCGTCGATCATGCCTCGGCGCACTGGGAGGGCTCGGCGGCCCAGGCGTTCCGCAGGGAAGCCGGCAAGGTCCTGGAGAAGATCGACAGGACCTACCAGCACTCCCGGAATGTCGAGTCCACGCTGATCGGTACGCGAGGATCGGGCCCGGAGGCCGGCGTCGCCCACAATCTTCGCGAGGCGAAGAAGACCATGTCGAAGATCCATGACCCTGGCGTCGTGGACCGGGCGACCGACGCGAGCGGCGACGACAGCCAGTTCAAGCGGGACATGGCGAATCCCAAGATGGACACCCGCATGGCGCTGGAGCTCAACCGGGACAATCTGTCCCTGAGCAAGGAGCGCCAGGTCGAGGCGGTCATCGTGATGGATGAGCTGGCGGCCAACTATGAAGCCCATGGCAAGAACCTCAGGGACGGCTACGACCCGGGCGGCGCCAAGGGCGACTGGCCGAAGCAGCCCCCCACGAATCACGCGCCGCCCCCGGTGAACATGCCGGTGATCAGTGGTACCCACCCACACCCGTCGTCGCAGATGCCGAACATGCCCAACGGAGCGGGCGGTCACGCCGTCCCGCCGGGCTTCGACGGTCCCAAGATCGCGCGGCCCGATGTGCCGGTGACCACCGGACTCGACAGCGTGCAGGGCGGCACTCTCGCCCCACCGTCGGTTGGCGGTGGCGGTGGCGGTGGCGGCATCGGCGGCGGGACGACGGGCGGCAGCCACGGCGTGCCCGGCGGTACGGGCGGCTTCCCCGGCGGCGCGATGCCGCCCGGTGCCATCGGCATGCCCGGAGCCATGCGCGCCGGCGGAGCGCGTAGCGCCGGCGGTGCCGGCGGTATGCGCGGTGGCGGTATGCGCGGCGGTGGTATGCCGGGAGGCGGAGCCGGGGCCGGAGCCGGAAAGGCGGGCGGCAAGGGCGCGGCGGCCGGGCGCGGTGGTCCGCAGGCACGTACCCGTGGCGGCATTGCCGGCAAGCCGGGCGGCCCGGCGGGCGGCGCCAAGCAGGGCGGCTCCGGTCTGCACCGCAGCCGTGGCGGCAAGCAGGCGGGTATGGCCGGCGCTGCCGGAGCCAAGGGCAAGGGCAGCGGGGAGAAGGAGCGCACCACAGGGCAGCGTCCCGACTACCTCGTCGAGGACGAGGAGACGTGGACCCCGCAACGTAATGTGGCCCCTCGCGTCATCGAGTAGGCCGACGATAACGTCGCATGCGGCCAATGAGGCATGGCCCCGCACTCAGGAGTGCGGGGCTTTTCCTCAGGCGGAACAACTCCGCCCGGAGAGCACAGCAAGAAGGAGCGAAGGATGAGGGTCACCCGAACACTGCGCGCGACGGCGGGTGCTGCGCTGACCGGAGCGCTGCTGCTGGCCGCGGGCGGCACCGCCTCCGCAGATCAAGTGCGCAAGGGCCAGTGGCCGTTGGAGGCGTTCGGGGCGCAACAGCTCTGGAAGGAAGCCACCGGAAAGGGTGTGACGGTGGCCGTGCTCGACAGTGGTTTCCGCACGACCCACCAGGACCTCAAGGGGCAGTTCCTTCCCGGGCCGGACTTCGGCAAGGCGACGATGGCCGAGAACGCCAAGCATCTCAAGCCGAACGAAGACATCCGCGATCACGGCACCGCGATGGCTGGGATCATCGCCGGCCACGGACACGGCCCGGGCGGCTCCGAAGGCATCAAGGGACTGGCGCCCGACGCCAAGATCCTTCCGGTCCCGGAGTACAAGAACAGCGGGCAGGCCACGCGGTGGGCCGTGGAGCACGGCGCTGACGTCATCAATATGTCCTACGGCGAGAATATGCGGAGCGGGGACACCTGCGAGTCCATCCAGTACGCCCTCGAAAAGGGCGTGGTGGTCGTGGCTGGCGCGGGTAACGACGGCTGGTCCCACAGGAGCTATCCGGTGGGTTGCCCGGGGGTCATCGGGGTGGGCTCGGTCGACCAGTACGGCAAGTCTGCCGACGCCAACAACTTCAACTCGGACATGGACCTCCTCGCGCCCGGCGAGCGGATCCCTGTGGCGATGGGCAAGAGTGACTCCGCCTACAACACCGAAGCGAACGGCAGCTCCGCGGCGAGTGCCTACGTCTCCGCCGCCGCCGCCCTCCTCAAGCAGAAGTTCCCGAAGCTCACCCCCGGCCAGATCGCCAACCGCCTGGTGAAGACCGCCGGTCTGGCCCAGACCGAGAAGGACAAACACCTCAAGCTTCCGGACGTCCACTACGGCTATGGCTTCATCCAGCCCGGACCTGCGCTGCGACGCGACATCCCGGCGGGTCCGGCGGCGGGGCCGCTGCCGATGCCGAAGAAGGGCGCTGCCGCCGCTGCCGACAAGGGATTCGACCCCAACCCGCCCATGGGCGGCAAGGAGAAGGTGATGCTCTTCGGCGGTATCGCCGTCGGGGTGCTGATCGTCGTCGGCATCGTCATCGGTGTGGTGGTCTCCGCGCGCCGCCGCAAGAACGCCGGCGGTCAGAGCTGGGGCTGAGGCGGCTGCCGCAGCCACATGGTTCATCGCGCCGGGTAATCGTGATTGATCTGGGACGACCATCTGGTCACGCCTGCTCTGGAACTGGCCGACGAATACCGGGATGTGCTGTTGGGCGTCGGGCACACGGTGTCGTTCTTCGACCCATCGCCTGTCGAAAAGGCGGACGGGGCCGGGGGTACGAGGCCGGGCGCAGCAGCCGACACGGCGAACAACCCGTTCGGTTAGCAGTAGCAGCCCCAGAAGGAGAATGTTATGGCGTACGACCCGCAGACTCCGGCGCCACCCGAGGCTCCGGACGTGGCGCAGGTACTGAGAGTTAATTACCTTTCCCTGGCCAAACTCATTGCGCTGCGTCTGCTGATCACCGCTGTTCTTGTGGCAATCCCGGTAGCGGCGGATCGCTTGCTGGGGTTGGACTCGCCTTTCCTGATGTTGTTCACTGTCGCAGGGGTGGGGGCATTTGTCCTCACGGTTCACCGCCTCATCTACGGAATCCGTGTCTCCCAGTGCGCGAGAGTGCTCCGTGACTATCCGCTGGAGTTCCATCCTCGGGTGATCAAGAAGCGGGAGCGGTGGACTCAGTACGGCAACGTCTACGAGGTCCGCGTGACGACGCGTGGGCAGCATGGGGCGCCGCTGATGCTGGCGGTCAATGCGCCCGGACGACGCCGTTGGCCGGAGGGTGTGGAGGAGGGCGCGTGGCTTGCGGGTGACCTGCCCTTCGGCGGTGTTCTGGTGGTGCCGGGGAGTAATGCGATGCTGTTCCTGAAGCCGGCGGATTGGGACAAGACCGCGCGGAAACGGGAAGAGGCCGGCGCCGAGCGCACCGCGAGGGCGCAGCGGGCGAAGCTCAACAAAAAGACGAAGTACGCGGTGATGATGCGGTCGGGTGCATAAGCGCCATGAGTGCCACGGGCGCGCCGGTTCTTCCTGTCGTCGCTGCCCGGCCGGTGCCGTTCTGGTCCCGTCCCGTGCGGAGATAAATGGGGCGACGGGCCCCGGGGCGCGCTGTTAGCTTCGGGCGTCATGGACCCCGTAGGTGAAAAAGCAATACGTGCCTCGTTCGTCAATTGCTCGAAGGGCGAGGCGAGCAGGATCAATCTGCCGGTTGGGCTGGCCCAACTTCCGTGGGGCGACCTGGACTTTCTGGGGTGGCGTGATCCGGGCGCGCCGGACCGGAGCTATCTGGTCGCGCCGCGGGGCGACGGGATCATCGGGGTCACGCTGCGGGTGCCGCAGGGTGTGCGGCGGAGTTTCACCAAGACGACGGTGTGTTCGGTCTGTGTGACCGGGCACCCCGGGTCCGGGGTCAGCCTGCTCGCCGCGCGCCGGGCCGGGCCGCTGGGGCGGCAGGGGAACACCGTCGGGACATATCTGTGTGCCGACCTCGCATGCTCCCTCTATGTCCGGGGACGCAAGCGGTCCCAGCTCGCCGGACGGCATGAGGAGACGCTGCCGCTGGAGGAGCGGATCGCCCGTACCGTACGGAACCTGGACGCTTTCCTGGACAAGGTTCTTGAGGGCGGCGAGTGAGCAGCGCGGCGGTAGTGGACTTGGAGCGATAGCGGAATCGGGGGGCGAAGGGGGAGCGGGCGGCCGCTCCCCCCTTCCCATGGGCGGGCCGTATCGGCCAGGCCGTCGTGAGGTCAGGGATTCTGAAAGACCACCTCGGGATTGGCGGCGGACGGGCCGTCCAGGACGGGCCGGGGTATGCCGCGCAGCTGCCGGTCGAAGAAGGCGCTGACGTAGTCCCGGGTGATTTCGCCGGAGCGCTTGCCGGAGATCGGGGCCGTGGGATCGGTGACGCCGATCTGTGCGGCCAGTACCGGTATGTCGATGAAGGTGAAGTGGCCGGCGCCGCGGACCGTGAGCCAGCGCTTCCAGCCGTCCAGGCGGTGCCAGTCGCGCAGCCAGGTGGTGTCGTCGTCGCCGGGCGCATGGCCGTCGAGGGCGCCGAGCATCAGGAACGGCCGGCCGTCGAGGCCGGAGCGCGGGACCGGCGCGAAGAAGGTGCCGTCCATGTTCACCCCGGCGCGGATCCGCTCGTCGGCCGCCATCGCGCTTGCCGCGCTGTTGCCGCCGATGGAGTGTCCGGCGGTGCCGATCCGCTTCGGGTCGATCATTGCCGAGTGCTTCCAGGCCGGGGCGTGTCCGCCGTCCCGGGGCGCCGCCGTCAGGGTGTCGATGGCGAACGAGATATCGGCGGCGCGGCCGGTGGCGACCTTGGCCATCAGCTTCTTCCGGGTGTTCTCGGGCGCGTGCTCGACCGTCTGGCAGGCGACGCAGGTGAGGGTACGGCCACCGGGGAAGGCGGCGCCGAAGGACTCGTAGGCGTGGTCGAGGAGGGCTACGACATAGCCGCGGGAAGCCAGTTCCTCGGAGAGCAGGGAGAGCGTCGCCCGGTTGAGGGTGAAGCCCGGGGAGAGGACCACCAGGGGGTGTCTGCCGCCGATGGGCCGGGCGCCGGTGCGGGCGTGGACGCGGGTGCCGGCGAGCACTTCGGGCGGCAGGACATCCGTCCGCTTGACGCCCTCCAGCAGGAGTTGGGCCTCCTTGGTGGTCATATACGGCGTGTGGGACCCGCCGGTGCCCGGACGGGCCGGGTAGTACATCGACGCCATCAGCTCCCGTGCGCCCGCGGACGGCACCCAGGGGTCCCGGCGCTGCTTGTCGACGAGGTGGAGCGTGTCGCGTCCGACCGCGTACGGCCCGGTGGGGCGGGGGAGTTCGAGACGGGTGTGGGCGTCGGCCACCGCCTGGGCGCCGGGCTGCGGGGGTGCGGCAGCGGCGACGCCGGCGGCGGCCACGGGCAGCGGAAGGGTGATGGCGAGGAGTAACGCGATGGCGCTGCGGCGGAGTTTGTTCATGCTTCGAGCGTAAGCAGGGCTATCCGCAGTCGGTACTGACGAAAGTCATGGTTCAAGGAGGACTTCTTCAGAAGATCGACAGGCGTTACAGGCCGTGCTTGGCGAGGAAGGTCTGTATCAAGTCCTGCCATTCCTGGGGGCGTTCGGCCATGGGCAGATGTCCAGTGGCGATCTCGGCGTATGCGGCGCCGGGGATGTGGTCCGCCAGATAACGGGAGTTGTCCGGGTGCAGCAGTGCGTCCAGCGTGGTGGCGATGACCAGGGTGGGGACCGAGATGCCGGACAGGTCGGCGGTGGTGTCCAGGGTGCGTACGAGAGCGGCCTGCTCCGCCGAGCCGCTCGGCGGAAGGGACGGGTCCGGGTCCAGCACGGCCGTCAGTTCCGCCGGGGACAGGGCGTTGAAGCGTTCGGGGGAGAGGCCGCTGAGGGCCCGGGACCGGGCGAAGCCTGCGTGGTCGCCGCGCTCCAGGAGGCTCAGCCAGAGATCCAGCCAGACCGTTGTCCGGGCGTCCGCCTTGGCGAGTCCGGCGGTCAGGACGATGCCGCGCACCCGCTCGGGGTGACGGGCGGCGGCTCGTACGGACACCGCCGTCCCCATCGAGAAGCCGATCAGCGTGAAGGTCTCCAGACCGGCCGCGGTAGCCTCGGCGACCAGCGCGTCGGCCAGGGCGTCCAGCTCCAACGGGCCGGTGAACCGCGGGGTTTCGCCCGAACCGGGGTAGTCGGGAGCCACCACACGGTGGCCGGAGGCCACCAGCGCGGGGATCAGCTCCCCGTAGTTGCTCTGGATGCTGCCGGTCGCGCCGTGGGCGAGCAGGACGCCGGGGCCGGTGGGGTCGCCGGTGACGAGGGTGGAGAGGGGCGGGACGGCGGGAGCCGGGGCGTGTGCTGCGGGAATCTGCGTCATGGGCCAGAGGTTGCACCTTGACGCCGGTGTAAAGGTCAAGTCGGCCGTGGCGCGCGGTGGGACACGGGAGGGGACGGGATGCGGATCGGTGAGCTGGCGCGGCGTACGGGGGTCAGTACGCGAGTGCTGCGCTACTACGAACAGCGGGGGCTGCTCTGCGCCCAGCGGGACGCGAACGGCTACCGGCGCTATGACGACGAGGAGTCGGTGGAGACCGTCGGGCGCATCCGGGAGCTCCTCGCGACCGGGCTGAACACCGACGACATCCGCGCGTTGCTGCCCTGCGCCCAGGGCGGCCCCGGGCTGAACCCGTGTGCGTTCTCCTGCGGCATCGTGGAGCGGCAGATGGCGCAACTGGACGCGGAGATGGCCGAGTTGGCGCGTCGGAGGGCCGCGTTGGGGGCGTATGCGCAGGTCATGCGGGAGCGCCGGGCGCAGGACGAGGCGCTGGCGGCGAGGGCGCTGCGGTCGGCCTGAAAGATCACGGGGGCAGCTCCCGGTAAGGCTCCGGCGAGAGCGGAGAAGCTACCCGCGTGTCCCACTTGCCACAACCCACCCGCCGGACAGATCCTCGTGTGCACGCCGTTCGGGGGAGCGGCGCAGGAGCAGGGGGATGCCGTGCTACGAGTGCACTTCACCGCGCAGGATCTGGCGCGTACGCGAGTGGCCGACGGCGCCGATCCGCTGTGGGAGACGGTGCTGAGCCTGCACAGTCTGCGCCAGTGCCGCACCGAGCCGGCACTGGCTGCCTGGCGCCAGCATGCGGTACGCCATGGGCCGGGGCCGCTGCGGGACTTGCTGCCGCTGGTGCCGCTGCACGGGTACTTCCCGGATTTCCTCACGCCGTTCGCGTCACTGGACGGGGTCGAACCGGGGCTGGAGGCCGTGATGAGCACGCCGCGGGAGCGGCTGCGGACCGAGCTGACGCTGCTGGCCGGGCACCGGGCGCTGCCGGGGTGGCTGCGCGGCATCGCGGAGGGGGAGCCGGCCGCGCTGCGGCAGCTCGCCCGGAGCCTGCGGACGTACCACCATCTGGCGATCGCGCCCGGCTGGCCGCGGATCGCCCGGCGGGTCGGCGTTGACCGGGCACTGCGGATGCATGCGCTGGGGCAGTCCGGGGCGCAGGCGATGCTGCGGACCTTCGGGCCGGTGATGCGGTGGCGGCCGCCGGTCCTGGAGGTCGCCTACCCGGTGGAGCGGGAGCTGTTCCTGGAGGGGCGGGGGCTGGTCTTCGTCCCGTCGTACTTCTGCCGTGACGAGCCGGTGGCGCTGGTGGACGAGGCGCTGCCGCCGGTGCTGGTGTATCCGGCGCGGGAACGGGAGAGCCCCCATGCCGAAGAGCCCCGCTCCCGGATGTACGGAAGCGAGGCCCTCAGGGACGTACCGGCCCTCATCGGCGGCCGGGTCGGAACCCGGATCGCCGCGGGGATCAGAAGCGCCGAGTGATCAGCGCCCGCTTGACCTCCTGGATGGCCTTGGTGACCTCGATACCGCGCGGGCAGGCGTCCGTGCAGTTGAAGGTCGTCCGGCAGCGCCAGACGCCGTCCTTGTCGTTCAGGATCTCCAGGCGCTGCTCGCCGCCCTCGTCGCGCGAGTCGAAGATGAAGCGGTGCGCGTTGACGATCGCCGCCGGGCCGAAGTACTGGCCGTCGTTCCAGAACACCGGGCACGAGGACGTGCAGGCGGCGCACAGGATGCACTTGGTGGTGTCGTCGAAGCGCTCGCGGTCCTCGGCGGACTGCCGGCGCTCACGGGTCGGCTCGTTGCCGGTCGTGATGAGGAAGGGCATCACATCGCGGTAGGCCTGGAAGAAGGGCTCCATGTCGACGACAAGGTCCTTCAGCACGGTCAGGCCCTTGATGGCCTCGACCGTGATCGGCTTCTCGGGGTTGATGTCCTTGATCAGCGTCTTGCAGGCCAGACGGTTGCGGCCGTTGATGCGCATGGCGTCCGAGCCGCAGATGCCGTGGGCGCAGGAGCGGCGGAAGGTCAGCGACCCGTCCTGGTCCCACTTGATCTTGTGGAGGGCGTCCAGGACGCGCTCCTTGGGGTCGATCTCCAGCTGGAAGTCCTCCCAGCTGGCGTCCTCCGAGATCTCCGGGTTGAACCGGCGGATCCGGAAGGTGACGTTGATCAGGTGGGAAGCGCCGTCCTCGGCCGCGTCCAGCGCCGCGGAGTTCTTGTCGAGAGTCGGGGTGCTCATCAGTACTTACGCTCCATCGGCTGGTAGCGGGTCTGCACGACCGGCTTGTAGTCGAGACGGATCGACTCGGTGCCGTCTGCGCCCACCTCGCGGTACGCCATGGTGTGCCGCATGAAGTTGACGTCGTCGCGGTTGGGGTAGTCCTCGCGGTAGTGACCGCCGCGGGACTCCTTGCGGGCCAGCGCGGAGACCGCCATGACCTCGGCCAGGTCGAGCAGGTTGCCCAGCTCGATGGCCTCCAGGAGGTCGGTGTTGAACCGCTTGCCCTTGTCCTGGATGGACACGTTCCGGTAGCGCTCGCGCAGCTCGCCGATCTTCTCGACCGCCGTCTTGATCGTCTGCTCGGTGCGGAACACCATCACATTGGCGTCCATGCACTCCTGGAGCTCCTTGCGGATCTCGGTGACCCGCTCGGTGCCCGTGGAGTTGCGCAGCCGCTCGACCTGGTCGACGACCTGCTGCGCCGGGTCCTCGGGCAGCTCGACGAAGTCGGCGTCCGCGGAGTACTCGGCGGCGGCGATGCCGGCCCGGCGCCCGAAGACATTGATGTCCAGGAGCGAGTTGGTGCCCAGCCGGTTGGCGCCGTGCACGGAGACACAGGCCACCTCGCCGGCGGCGTACAGGCCCGGCACGACCGTGGTGTTGTCCGCCAGGACCTCACCCTCGACGTTCGTCGGGATGCCGCCCATGGCGTAGTGCGCGGTCGGCTGGATCGGGATCGGGTCCGTGTAGGGCTCGATACCGAGGTAGGTACGCGCGAACTCGGTGATGTCCGGGAGCTTGGCGTCCAGCTGCTCCGGCGGAAGGTGCGTCAGGTCCAGGTAGACGTGGTCGCCCTCGGGACCGCAGCCACGGCCCTCGCGGATCTCCGTGTAGATGGAGCGCGAGACGACGTCACGCGAGGCGAGGTCCTTCATGACGGGCGCGTACTTCTCCATGAAGCGCTCGCCGTCCTTGTTGCGAAGGATGCCGCCCTCGCCACGCGCACCCTCGGTCAGGAGGATGCCCATCCGCCAGATGCCCGTCGGGTGGAACTGGAAGAACTCCATGTCCTCCAGCGGCAGGCCGCGACGGTAGGCGGCGGCCTGGCCGTCACCGGTCAGGGTGTGCGCGTTGGAGGTCACCTTGAAGAACTTGCCGGTGCCGCCGGAGGCGAAGATGATCGCCTTCGCCTGGAAGACATGGATCTCGCCGGTGGCCAGCTCGTACGCGACGACGCCCGCGGACTTCTTGACGCCGTCGACGTCCTGGAGCAGCAGGTCGAGCACGTAGAACTCGTTGAAGAACTCCACGCCCTCCTTGACGCAGTTCTGGTACAGCGTCTGGAGGATCATGTGGCCGGTGCGGTCCGAGGCGTAGCAGGACCGGCGGACCGGGGCCTCACCGTGGTTACGGGAGTGACCGCCGAAGCGGCGCTGGTCGATCGTGCCGTCCGGGGTGCGGTTGAACGGCAGGCCCATCTTCTCCAGGTCGAGGACCGAGTCGATGGCCTCCTTCGCGAGGATCTCGGCGGCGTCCTGGTCGACCAGGTAGTCGCCACCCTTGATCGTGTCGAAGGTGTGCCACTCCCAGTTGTCCTCCTCGACGTTCGCGAGGGCGGCGGCCATACCGCCCTGGGCGGCGCCGGTGTGGGAGCGGGTCGGGTAGAGCTTCGTCAGGACCGCGGTGCGGCTGCGCTTCGTCGACTCGATGGCCGCGCGCATGCCCGCGCCACCGGCGCCGACGATGACGGTGTCGTACTTGTGGATCTTCATTGTTCCAGTCAGCCCCGGCTTTAGCGGATGTTCGGGTCGAAGGTGAAGATCACCAGCGTGCCCAGAAGGACGGTGAACACCGTGGCGGTGTACAGCAGCATCTTCAGCCAGAAGCGGGTGTTGTCCCGCTGCGCGTAGTCGTTGATGACGGTACGCAGGCCGTTGGCGCCGTGCAGCATGGCGAGCCACAGCATCGCCAGGTCCCAGATCTGCCAGAACGGGTTCGCCCAGCGGCCGGCGACGAACGCGAAGCCGATCTTGGAGACACCGCCGTCCAGCACGAGCTGGATCAGCAGGTGCCCCAGGACCAGGACGACCAGGACGATGCCGGACAGCCGCATGAACAGCCAGCCGTACAGCTCGAAGTTGGTGCGGGTCGCCTTCGGGGACTTGCCGGTGCGCTTGCGCGGCGCCTCGATGACCGGGGCGGGGTGGTCCACGTCGTAGAGGGTGACGTCGTCCGTCGCGGTGGCACCTGTGGAGGTGTTTTCAGCAGACATCTCGCGTCAGCTCCCGAACAGCGTGCGCAGAGTGTGCTGCAGCACGGGGTAGAAGGCACCGGCCATCAGCACGACCCAGACGCCGACAACGGACCACAGCATCTGCTTCTGGTACTTCGGGCCCTTCGACCAGAAGTCCACGGCGATGACCCGAAGGCCGTTGAGCGCGTGGAAGAGGATGGCGGCCACCAGGCCGTACTCCATCACGTTGACGATCGGCGTCTTGTATGTCGCAACGACGTTGTCGTACGCGTCGGGGGAGACGCGTACGAGAGCGGTGTCGAGGACGTGTACGAACAGGAAGAAGAAGATGAGGACGCCGGTGACTCGATGAGCCACCCAGGACCACATGCCTTCCCGGCCGCGGTACAGCGTTCCAGCCGGCACGGAAAAACCCTCCGGGAGCGGGGATTAGGGCCTGCCGGCTTCTCTGTCGGTCTGGCCCGGCCGGGTACGGTCCACCGGCCCTGGCCATCGTAGCGACGTGTTGTCGGTTCCTTGCGCCGGGGTCCTTAGGTGTGATCAAACAGGCACCAACGGGCTATCACACGAGGGCGAACCGGAGTTTTCCGGCCCTTATGCCGCAGTTCGTCACGGGGTGGAGGCGGTGAGGCGCGCCAGTCGGCCGCGGGCCAGCCGGCGCAGTTCGTCGGCGGCGACCGACCGTTCCTCGTCCGTTTCGTTGCCCAGCCGGGTGCGGATGCCGGACAGGACCTGGTCGAGCAGCTCGTCGTCGCGGTAGCCGTCCAGGCAGATCACGAAGACATGGCGAAAGCGCCGCTCGTACTCGGCGTGTGCGGCGCGCAGCGCGGTATGGGCGGCGAGCGTGCCGGGGCCGCGGGCGCCGACCAGCGGCTGCGGGGAGAGGGACTCCTCGGCGAGCGCCTCGTCCAGCTCGGCCGCGGTCAGGTCGTAGCAGGCCTCGTCGGAGGCGGCGAGCAGGGCGTCGAGATCCGGGTACGGGCGGTGCGCGGCGACCCGCTCGGCCCAGCGGCGGCTGCCGCAGCAGCTGTACAGCGCGGCCAGGGCGTCGTCCGGGGCGAGTGTGTTGAAACGGTGCAGGCCCAGGCCCTCGGGGCGGGGCCGCGGCAGGGCGGCGCTGCGGAGCTGCGAAGGTATGCCGCACCGCGGGGACGGCGGACCGTGCAACGTCGTCGGCCGGGCGGCCGGGGTGTCACCGGACAGCGTGGGCTCCTCGGACGGATGCGAATGGTTCTTTTCGACGGGTGCGGGACGGGCGGCTGACGGAAGCTGAGGGAAGCGGACCGAAGCCGGGACGCGTGACGAAGCGGCGGCGGGTGTGGCGGTGGTGCGTGTGAACACGACACCCCGGCGGTATCCGACGGTTCCCGGAAAGCCCTGTGAAGGGGGTGACGAATGGAAACGCCACGCTAACGACGCTCGTCGAGCGCTGTCCGACGGATGCGCGATTTTCACCCGGATGGGAGATCTTTCGCGCGCGCCGTGGACGACCGGCTCCGTACACCTGGCAATGCCTTCGCCCCGAAAAGTGAGGATTGCACGATGTCGAACCCGATGCGGCCGCCGCGCGCCCCGCGGCCGTCGGTCTCCCCGAGCCCACTGACGAGGCCGAGGGCGCGGCAGGGCCCGGCGCCCCGGTCCGCGCTGCCGGCCGCGGTACTCGCCGGAGCACTGCTGCTCACCGGCTGCTCCGACACCGCGGACACCGAGTCACCCGGAAGCACCAGCGCCAAGGTGAACCCGGCCGCACCGACCCCGAGCTGGGCGCCGGTGACCGGAACACCGCAGGTCATCCCCGCCGTACGCGACTTCCGCAGGGCCGATGGACGCGGCTGGCGCCCCTCCAGGGGAGCCCGCGTGGTGGTGCCGGCCGGTGAGAAGAGCAATGTCGCCGACGAGGCACAACTGATGGCCCGTGATCTGGGCGGTCTGACCGTGGTGTACGGCGACCAGACCGTGCGGCCCGGTGACATCGAGGTGAAGCTGACGGGAAACAGCGGAGCCGGCCAGGCCAACAATGTGCCCGTCCAGGGCGCCGACGACGAGGCCTACACCCTCACCGCTCGCGGCACCCGGCTCACTCTCACGGCCCCCACCGACGCCGGCATCTTCTACGGCACCCGCACCGTGAAGCAGGCCGTACGCGCCGCCGGCGGGCTCCCCGAGGGCACCATCGAGGACCGGCCGGACCGCCCGCAGCGCGGAATGTCGCTGGACAACGCCCGTAAGCCGTACACCCAGGACTGGATCGAGGCCCGCCTCCGGGAGATCGCCGACCTCAAGCTCAACCAGTTCCAGCTGCACTTCTCCGACGACCAGGGCTTCCGCATCCAGAGCGACACCCACCCCGAGGTCGTCTCCGCCGACCATCTCACCAAGGCCCAGGTCCGCCAGATCATCAAGCTCGCGCGCAGCCTGCACATCTCCGTCGTCCCGGAGCTCGACTCGCCCGGCCACCTGGGCGCCGTGCTGGAGCACCACCCCGACCTGCTGCTGCACCGCGCATCGGGCAGCGTGGTCCCCGGTGCGATCGATATCTCCAACCCCGAGGCGGCCCCGCTGATCGACTCGCTGCTGAAGGAAATGAGCGAGCTGTTCACCAACCCCAAGGGCGCGCCCGCCTACTGGCACCTGGGCGGCGATGAGTACCAGGCCCTGCTGTCGTCCACCCCGGCGACCACATATCCGCAGCTCACCCGGGCCGCACGGCAGAAGTACGGCCCCAACGGCACCCTTGAGGACCTGGCGACCGGCTGGCTCAACGACCGGCAGAAGACCGTGGAGGGGCAGGGCAAGAACCGGATCGAGGCCTGGAACGACGGGTTCTTCTCCAGCCCGGCGGTGAGCGCCGACAAGAACCGGATGGTCGACTACTGGACCGGCAAGGAAAGCGGGAAGCGTGACCCCGCGCTGTTCTTGCGCGAGGGCCGCAACGTCATGAACTTCAACGACGAGTTCCTCTACTACGTGCTCGGCGAGCCCAACCAGTTCTTCTATCCGACGGGCCAGCGGATCTACGAGAACTGGACCCCGCGGGTGATCCGTGGCACCCAGCCGGTGGCGGTGCCGTCGAGCATGACCGGCCCGGACCGGATCCCCGGGGCGCGCTTCGCGATCTGGAGCGACCGCTCCCAGGCGCAGACCCAGCAGCAGGTTGCCGCCGGGATCCGGCTGCCGCTGGCGGCGCTGGCGCAGAAGACCTGGGACCCCCGGACGCCCGCCCTGTCCTGGACGGACTTCAAGGCGCTGGCCAACCGGGTGTGAGGGGGGCTCGGTAAGAACCGGGTGTGAGAAGCGAGGACGACCGGGGCCGCCACCCCCCACAGGAGAGGCCCCGGTCGTCGTTCGCGAAGGGCCGGTTAAGGCCCCCTATCCGATACAGCGCCGGACGGCTCGAAAGCGTCACACGGGGTACGGGCAGGCGTACGGCCAGTGGTCTGGACGCGGGCCCGGCCAGGCCCGTAACGTGCGGATCCGCACCGATAGGTGCAGGGGTCGCGCCGGACGGTCGCGGCCGAAAACAGCCGTTTTTTCCGGGAGTTCCAGATGGATCCGTGCGCGCGCTTCGCCGGTGCGTCGGGCGCCTTGTGCTCCCTCGCTCCCGACCCCGCCAAAGCGGGCGGTATCCCCATCCCGGGTTCGGAGCGTGCGGGCTCACGGGTTACGGTCAGCAGGAACAGCCGGGTTACCGGGGGTTCCCGGCGGGCCGTGGTCGACGGCGGCCGGTAATCGGCACAGCTCCGGCGCCTCCGCAAGGTCAGCGGTGCGGTCGGGGGAAGCACTAAAGCAGCAAGGACCGGGCGGCGGACATTCCACGTGCGACAAGATGGACCCGTGCGAGGGGACGACATTCAGCCGGACGACCGTCGGCTGACGGTGGCCGTGCAGGCGGCGCAGGACGGCGACGAGGCAGCGTTCCGTACCGTCTATCGGGCCGTACATCCCCGACTTCTGGGATATGTACGGACCTTGGTGAGCGAACCGGACGTTGAGGACGTCACCTCCGAAGCCTGGCTGCAGATCACCCGTGATCTCGCACGCTTCAGCGGCGACGCCGACCGCTTCCGCGGCTGGGCCGCCCGGATCGCCCGCAACCGCGCCCTCGACCACATCAGGATGCGCGGCCGCCGCCCGGCGATCGGCGGCGACGAGAGCGAACTGACCGACACCCCCGCCGCGTCCGACACCGCGGGCGAGGCGCTCGAAGCCCTGGGCACCGGCAGCACCATGCGGCTGATAGCCCGGCTGCCGCAGGACCAGGCGGAGGCAGTGGTCCTGCGGGTGGTGGTCGGGCTCGACGCCAAGAGCGCCGCGGAGGTGCTCGGCAAACGGCCCGGCGCGGTGCGTACCGCGGCGCACCGCGGACTGCGCCGGCTCGCCGAGCTGATCGGCGTCGAACCGGACGGGGACCGGGGCGGCGGCGAAGACGGCGGAACGGTGAGTGGAGTGCCCGTCCAGGGCCGGAAAGGCCGCGACGGCGCGGCGGAATCGTACGTACCAGGTGTGACGGAAACGGCCGCACGAACGCAGAAGGACATGTGATGGCCGACGACCGGTACAACTGGCTCGACAAGGATGCCGCGGAGCAACTGCTGCGCGGTGAACCGGTCAGTGCCCGGCACGGTGACGGCGCACGCGAACTGGAGCAGTTGCTGAAGGCCGCCGCGGCGGCCTGTGCCGAGATGTCCAAGGCCGCCGAGCTGCCCGGTGAAGAGGCCGCCGTTGCCGCCTTCCGCCGGGCCCGCGCCGGCGCGCGCCACCGCGCCACCGGCGAACCGCTGCCGGCCGTGCATGCCGCACCCACCACGAGCATCGCCGAACGCACCCGGCTCGCCCGCCCCTTCCGGCGCGGCCTCGCCGTCGCACTCGCCGCCTGCGCCATCGGCGGCGTCGCCGTCGCGGCCGGCACCGGCGTCCTGCCCACCCCCTTCAGGGGCGGCGACCCCGCACCAGGCTCCAGCGTCTCCGCCGCCGAAACCCCCGGCCCGCTCGACACCCGCGAGCCGGGCGCCCAGACCGACGGCACCACGGCGCAGACCCCCGACTCCACCCCCGGGCAGCAGAGCACCGGACCCGGCAGCACCCCGACGCCCGGCAGCAGCTCCGGCGCCACCCGGACGCCCGGCACCGGCAAGCCCGGCCGTGGCACCGGGCACAGCGGTGGCGCCGGCGACGGGGGCGCCAACCCCGGTCGCGGCGACAAGAAGAAGCTTCTGCTCTCCCTGTGCCGGGCCTACGAATCCGGCAAACGGGACCAGATGGACCGCGACACGCTGCGGCGCCTCGAAAGCAAGGCCGGCGGCCCGGAGAAGGTGCATGCCTTCTGCCGCGCCTACCTCGCCCGCTACGAGGTCGGTGGCGGCTCGGGTGACAACGATGGCTTCGGCGGCGTCGGCGGCTCCGATCCGAGCGGCAGCGGCTCGGGCGGCGACGAGGACGACGACGAACACCCCTCCCAGTCGCCCGGCAGCACCCCCGGCCCCGGCACGTCGACCCCGGCCCCCGGGCCGTCGGCGACCGCCACGGACCCCGCGAATGCCACTCCCGGCGCAACCGCCACCAGCACGGTGTGACGTTTTTCGAGCCGGTGACGCAGTACTGAATGAAGCCGACTGGTCATCGGCTGCGCGAGGAGCCGGGGTTCCCCCCGTACCCACGGCTCTGCGCACTCGGCGCGGGCGGGGCACGTTCCCCCGGCCCTGCCCGCGCCCCCCTCACCCCGCAGCAGCGGCACCGGGCATCACAGGCCCATGGAAATCGGGGAGACAGGTCCTAGTGGGAGACCACCACCCTCGTCCCCTTCCGCACCGCCTCGAACAGGGCAGCGATCTTTTCCTTGTCGCGGACGTTGACACAGCCGTGTGAGGCGCCGGTGTAGCCGCGGGCGGCGAAGTCCGCGGAGTAATGGACGGCCTGGCCGCCGCTGAAGAACATCGCGTACGGCATGGCCGTGTGGTAGATCGTCGAGATGTGACGGCGGCTCTTGAAGGTGATGGCGAAGGTGCCCTCGCGGGTGGGGGTGTACTGGGAGCCGAAGCGGACATCCATCGCCGAGACGATCTCGCCGTCCACCATCCAGGCGAGGGTGTTGCTCCGCTTGCTGATGCAGATCACCCTGCCCTTCAGACAGCGCGGATCGGGCGTGCCGATCGGCCTGGTGGTCGGCGGGTGGAGCTCCTGCGGTGACGGCTGATGGGTGCGTGCGCGCAGGGCGCTCCAGGCCGTGGGCTGCACGGTGCCCGTACGGGGCAGACCCTGCTGCTTCTGGAAGGCGCGGACCGAGGTGGCGGTGACGGCGGCGTAGTAGCCCGTCGGGGAGCGGTCGAAGAGACCCAGCTGGGCCAGCCGCGCCTGGAGTTCACGGACCAGCGCACCCCGCGAGCCGGCCGCCATGACCGGCCTGGGCGCCGACGGCGCGTGGTGGGCGGTGCGGTGGGGGCGTGAGGGGCTGGAGCGTTTCGTCGGGGCGGGTGGTGCGTGATGGGACAGAGGTGGGGGAGCGGCGGTGGTGGGGGCGTAACGGACGCCCTTGCTGTCCGGCGAACCGGCCCCGCCGGTGACCGTCACCGGGCGGCAGCCCACCGCGAGCGCCGCCACCACCACTACGGCGGCCATCGCCGGCGCCGTGCCTCTTCCGCTGCTCCGCATCATGCTCTACCCCCGGATCTCGGCGGCCCGACCGGCCACCGGTGATGCTTCCCAGCGCTGCGGCGTGGCGAACCTGCGGGCATGCTGTGAGCAAGGCGTAAAACCGGATACCGGTCATCCAGTGGGAGGCGTACACCCATGGCGCACGAGTCGGGCAGTGTTCGGCACAACGAGAGCGGCCTGCCCATCGAGCCCGTGTACGGGCCGGAGGCGCTGGACGGCTGGGACCCGCAGCAGCGGCTCGGTGTGCCCGGCGACTACCCCTTCACCCGCGGTGTGTATCCGTCGATGTATACGGGGCGCCCCTGGACGATGCGGCAGTACGCGGGCTTCGGCACCGCCCGCGAGTCCAACGCCCGCTACCGGCAGCTGATCGCCCACGGCACCACGGGGCTGTCGGTCGCCTTCGACCTGCCGACGCAGATGGGCCATGACTCGGACACCCCGATCGCCTCCGGCGAGGTCGGCAAGGTCGGGGTGGCCATCGACTCCGTCGAGGACATGCGGGTGCTGTTCGGCGGCATCCCGCTGGACAAGGTGTCGACGTCGATGACCATCAACGCGCCCGCCGCCCTGCTGCTGCTCCTCTACCAACTGGTGGCGGAGGAGGAAGGGGTGGCGGCGGATCAGCTGAACGGGACCATTCAGAACGATGTGCTCAAGGAGTACATCGCGCGGGGCACCTATATCTTCCCGCCGCAGCCCTCGCTGCGGCTGATCGCGGACATCTTCCAGTACTGCCGGGCCGAGATCCCCCGGTGGAACACCATCTCGATCTCCGGCTACCACATGGCGGAGGCCGGCGCCTCGCCCGTGCAGGAGATCGCCTTCACGCTCGCCAACGGCATCGCGTATGTGCGTACCGCCGTTGCCGCCGGGATGGACGTGGACGACTTCGCGCCCCGGCTCTCCTTCTTCTTCGTCTCGCGTACGACGCTGCTCGAAGAGGTCGCCAAGTTCCGTGCCGCGCGCCGGATCTGGGCCCGGGTGATGCGGGAGGAGTTCGGCGCGAAGAACCCCAAGTCGCTGATGCTGCGGTTCCACACCCAGACGGCGGGGGTGCAGCTCACCGCCCAGCAGCCGGAGGTGAACCTCGCGCGGGTCACCGTCCAGGGGCTGGCCGCGGTGCTCGGCGGCACCCAGTCGCTGCACACCAACTCCTTCGACGAGGCCATCGCGCTGCCCACGGACAAGTCGGCCCGGCTCGCGCTGCGTACCCAGCAGGTGCTCGCGTACGAGACCGATGTGACCGCCACCGTCGATCCGTTCGCCGGGTCCTACGCCGTCGAGTCGATGACGGACGAGGTGGAGGAGGCGGCCGTTGCGCTGATGCGGCGGGTCGAGGACATGGGCGGTGCGGTGGCCGCCATCGAGCGGGGCTTCCAGAAGGAAGAGATCGAGCGCAACGCGTACCGCATCGCGCAGGAGACGGATGCCGGTGAGCGGGTCGTGGTGGGCGTCAACCGCTTCCAGCTGGACGAGGAGGAGCCCTACGAGCCGCTGCGGGTCGACCCGGCGATCGAGGCCCAGCAGACCGAGCGGCTGGCGGTGCTCCGGGACCGCCGTAACGCCCGTGCGGTGTCGGCGGCGCTCGGCGATCTGCGGAAGGCCGCCGAGGGCACGGACAATGTGCTCCCCCCGATGCGGGAGGCGCTGCGGGCGAGGGCGACGGTGGGCGAGGTGTGCAATGCGTTGCGGGAGGTCTGGGGGACGTATGTGCCTACGGACGCGTTCTGAGTGCGGTGGGCGGACGCGGCGGAGCGTGTGGACCCCGGGGTGCGGGCTCTTGCCCTGCGGGAGCGGGAGCTTGTGACCGTCGAGCTGACCTGAGTCACACTGGTGTCATGTCGTCACCCCGCCGCGCGTGCCCCGTCTGCACCCGAGAGATCGCCGTTGTCGGCGGCCGCTTCGCCCGTCATGACCCGCCCGGCCGGCGGACGGTGCTGGAGCTGATCTCCTGCCCGGGGTCGCGCCGTATCGCGCCGATGATGGCGCCGGCGGAGAAGCTGTTCGACCCGGAGGAGCCACCGATGCCGGGACAGCAGCCGCTGTTCTGAACCGGGGCGTTGTGGGTCGCCTCGGGCTCGGCATGCTTCAACTACGGCGCCAGTACGTCCAGTTCGGCCATCGCGCCCACGGTGATCTCGCGGGTCAGCGCCTCCGCCCGGACCGCGTCGCCGGTGCGTACCGCCTCCGCCACCTGGACATGGAGGGTGACCGCGGCCGGATCGGGGTCGGTGAACATCACATGGTGCTGGGTGCGGCCGGTCAGGACGGCGGCGACCACATCGCCGAGCCGGGCGAACATCTCATTGCCGGAGGCGGTCAGCACCACCCGGTGGAAGGCCATGTCGTGGACGAGATAGGCGTCGAGCTGCTGACCGCGTGAGGTGGCGACCATGCCCATGGCGTGTTCGGTGAGCGCGGCGCACTGTTCGGGGGTGGCGTGCCGGGCGGCGAGGCCCGCGGCGACCGGTTCGACCGCCGAGCGCAGTACGGTCAGCGAGCGCAGCTGCCGGGGGCGGTCCCGGCCGGCCAGCCGCCAGCTGATCACCCGCGGGTCGTAGACGTTCCACTCCTCGGTGGGCCGGACGGTCACCCCCACCCGGCGCCGGGAGGCGACCAGCTGCATCGACTCCAGTACCCGGATCGCCTCGCGGATGACCGTGCGCGAGACGTCGAAGCGCTGCTCCAGCTCGTCCGTGCGCAGGATCGTGCCCGGAGGGTAGTCCCCCGCGGTGATCGCGGGTCCGAGGGACTCCAGCACACGGGCGTGCAGTCCCTTCCCCTCGTTTTCCATGGGCCAAGCCTACGTTCCCGCACCTCGGCCAATTAAGTATGACGTTTGCATCACAGGCTCTTGAATACGTCGTACCTAATGGGTTTCAGTGGGGAGGCGCGCGCTACGGCGCACGCGGTCAATGACGACAGCGAGGCAGCGAGGTACACGGGATGAGCACCCCCGACGTCATCGTCGTGATGGGAGTTGCCGGCACCGGCAAGACCACGATCGGTCCGCTGGTCGCCGCCGAGCTGGGCGTCCCGTACGCCGAGGGTGACGACTTCCATCCGCCGGCCAACATCGCCAAGATGTCGGCGGGCATCCCCCTGGACGATCACGACCGCGGACCCTGGCTGGACGCCATCGGCGCCTGGGCGCACGGGCGGGCCGGGCACGGCGGGGTGGTCAGCAGCTCCGCGCTCAAGCGCGCCTACCGCGACCGGCTGCGGGCCGCCGCCCCCGGCGTCGTCTTTCTGCACCTCACCGGCGAGCGCGCGCTGATCGAGGAGCGGATGGCCGAGCGCAAGGGCCACTTCATGCCGACCGCGCTGCTGGACTCCCAGTTCGCCACCCTCGAACCGCTCGGCCCCGACGAGGCGGGCGTCGCCGTGGAGGTGTCCGGCACCCCGCGGCAGATCGCCGAGCGGGCCGTGGCCGCACTGCACGTGACGACCGCAACGGCCGGATAGCCCGAGGCTCCACCCCGAGGCCCCACCCCGAGGCCCCACCCCGCCCCCGCACCACGCCACCC
>NZ_QUAC01000467.1 GCF_003389455.1 Streptomyces inhibens
GGGCGCGCCCCACGGCGGGCCGCCCTGCGGCATGGTGCCGGCGGGCCGCTGGGCCCAGGGCGGGCGGTTGGGGGGCGGCTGGTGCGCCACGCTCTCGCCGCGTGAGGCGGCCGCCGCCTGAGCAGCGGTGCCCAGGGGGCGGACGTCGGGGTCGAGGCCGACGGGCATGGTCCTGGTGGGTTCCGGTTCGACGGGGCCGCCGGGGCCACCGGGACCGGGACCGGGAGGGAAGGGCCCGGACATGCCGTAGGGGTCGGGGTCGTAGGAATCGGGGTCGTAGGGATCGGGGCCGCCGTCCTTCGTGCGGTCGAACAGCTCGATCAGCTGCGCGACCTCCTCGACGGATCTGCCGACGGCCGCCGCACGCAGCGCCTCGTGGCTCGATTCCGCGGTGTGCGGAGCGGCCTGAAGGAGTTCGAAGAGCGCAGCGACCTCGCTCACCGGACGGGAAACGACCGCCACTCGCAGGGCTTCATCGCCAGGGTTGGGAACGTCGCCGCTGCGCTTGAGCAGTTCCACAAGCGCGGCGACTTCCTCCAAGGGCCGATGGGTGACTGCCTCCCACAGAAGGGTGCGGGCCGAGTTTTTCTCAGGGGTGATGGGCGGAATGTGCTCGCCGTGTTCTGTCGAGGACAGTTCGGCGTCGCCCCCACAAAGAGCTGGTTCGGATGACATGGAGGGACTCCACTGAACGAGGGGGAGCGTCAAACACCAAAAGCGCTGACACTCAGCGGACGTTGAGCTGCTGTGCTTCAGCCAACGTCCCTCTTGGCCGCCCTCGCCATTCAGGAAGGCCATCCGGTGGAGACACGCCGTGACGCCCGGGCGCGCCGCGGCCGGCGGGCCTTGGCCGGCGAACTCGGGCCCGGTACCGAAAACGCTCGGATATCTTTCGTCACAGAGAGTTACCCTTCGAGGTGCCGAAGACGGCCCGGCCTGATTCGCTGGTAAATGCAGTGCTCAATAACACCGTTCAAGGACAGATCATGAGCGCAACAGGAGAAGCACGCGCACGAATCCAGCAGATGCGGGACAAGGCTCAGGAATTGAAGGCGGCAGCGGAGCGCACCACCGACCCGGACGAGCGGAAGCGGCTCCAGGAGAAGGCGCGCAGGCTGCAGTCCCAGAGTGAGCAGGAAAGCCTTATGCGGGGCGGAGACATCTACCCCGCCGAGTGAGGGCGGCAACCACTCCCACTTGGCAAGGTTGTAGATCTTTGAGACGGGAGGCGGGCCTCGGCCCGCCTCCCGTCGTCGCGTTGCTCAGACCGTGAACGGCTGCTGCTCCAGGAATGCCTCGTCGGGCTGTCCGGAAACGAAGAAGTGGGGGCTCTGGGTGGGCGGCATGTTCCGCAGGATGTCGCGGTGGAAGGCGCGGTAGCCGCCGCGGAATGCCCCGTCGTTCCAGACGTCCAGCAGAGTTCCGGTGAATTTTCCGTTGACGTCGCCGTCGGAGGCCAGCTGATTGTCCTGGCAGGCGGAGATGAGCAGTGCGCCGGCCGCCGGCTGCCGGCTCTTGTGCGCGGCGAGATCGCGCTGGAGTTCCTGGAAGAAATCCTTGTCCCGCTGGTAGATCTCGTGCTGTTTGACGACCGGCATGAGGCGTGCGGTGTTCTCGATCCGCCGGGGGTCACGCGTCTGGAACTGCTCCTGCATGGCCTCGGGGGTCAGGAATTCGCGTACCTCGATACCGGTGCCGCTGTGGCAGCAGTCGAGGAGGGCCAGGATCCGGACGCCCCGGGCGAAGCGCCCGAATTCCCGGTGCAGCTCGTCGTCGAGGAATTCGCGGTCGTAGAACACCAGGGTTTCATCGAATGCGTCCGGTTCCGCGTCGGCGCCGTCGGCACGGGGGACCTGGCCGCCGTGGCCCGAGTACGTGAAGAGCAGGATGTCGCCGCTCTTGAGGGTCTTGGCCGCCCTGCGCAGCTCGGCGGTGACGTTCTCCACGGTGCCGTCGGAGGTCAGCAGGGTCGTCGTGCCGAACCCGGCTCCCCGGGCCAGCCGGGCCATGTCGTGAGCGTCGTTGTCGCAGGCCACGAGCTGACCGTCCCAGCCGCCGTACTCGGCTGGATCGACCCGGTTGAGTCCGACATGGAGGGAGAGGCCGGTGGCCATGGGGGGAGCTCCTTAGCAACCGCTGGGTGACGGGCAACGCCTGGATGCGTTCCGTAGCCTCTCGGGGTCTGAACGCGGCGCCCCGCCCAACCGCCTGAACGGTCCCCTCCGGGGGGTGCGCCGCCGATGCGCGCGGCTGTTCGAGTGGCTTCCCGGTGGGCACCGATCGGTGGTCCCCACCACCGGGAAGCGGTTCTCATATGATCCCATCAGATTCCCCGAGGGTCGGTGAGGCAACGTCCGGGGCGGCGTCCCGGGACTCCCTGGCAAACCGGGCGGGCTATGACGAGCACTTCCTCGGTGTCCAGGTACCACTGCCGATGCCGAGCAGGCCCGAGGTGGAAACCGTGGTGCTGCCGTACACCCACTTCTCGGTGGTGCTGCGCCCGGACCGGCGGATGGCGGCGGCCACCGCCGTCTGCATCGACGGCCGGCGTCTGCTGGAAGATACGCCCCGCGAGGGCAGCTGGCGTTTCGATCCGCGGCTGGCCGAGAGCCGGCAGACCGGCAAGGACGTGTACCGCGACAACTCCCTGGACAAGGGGCATCTGGTGCGCCGGCTCGATCCCGTCTGGGGCAAGGCCGCGGAGGCGAACCAGGCCAATGACGACACCTTCCACTACACGAACGCCGCCCCGCAGGCGGATGTGTTCAACCAGGGCAAGGAGCTCTGGCAGGGCCTGGAGAACTATCTGCTCGACAATGCCGCCCGGTTCGACCGCAAGCTGGCCGTCCTGACCGGCCCGGTACTGCACGACTCCGACCCGCCCTACCGGGGCGTTCAAGTGCCCCTGCGCTTCTGGAAGGTCGCGGCGTTCATCCAGGACGGGGCGCTGGCGGCGACGGCGTACGTACTCGACCAGAGCCCGGACCTGACCAGGGCCGCCGACCGGGCCCTGGCCGGAGCCACGCCGGGGGCGCCGCCGCCGCTGGGCGCCTTCCGGACGTTCCAGGTGCCGGTCTCGGATGTCGTCGAGCTCACGTCGCTGGACCTGGGCCCGCTGCCCGACGCGGATCTGATGCCGATCGTCCGCGCCCCGAGGGCGCGCTGGATGCAGCTCGCGGCGCACGACGACATCGTGCTGCGGCGCGGCTGAACGGCAGGAGGAGGCGCAATGCACCCCAGGGTCGTCTACGTCCACGGGAACGGGAACAAGGTCCGCTCGGAACTGCTCAAGTCCCAGTGGGACACGGCGCTCTTCGGCAGGGACATGGCCGAGGCGTCGCGGATGGCGTACTGGGCCCCGGTGCGCTATCCGGCGCCGCTGCCCGATTTCCGGCCGGATCCGCTGGACGGCGGGCCGGAGCTGATCGAGGAGCTGCCGGCACGGGCGGAAGCGGCTGCTGTCGAACCGCCTGAGGACTTCGTGGCGCGGACGCTCGGTGAAGCGCGGCTGGAGGCCGGTGAGATCGGGCTGGAGGGGCGGGCCGCCGCCGACGAGGGCGCGCTCGTCGACTGGCTGCGGGACATGACGTATCTCGCGGACACGCTGGCCCATGCCGGGGAGGACGAGGAGCCGGTGTCCGGTATGGAGCTCCCGCTGGAGGCGCTGCCGCTGCCCCAGCCGGGCCGTAGCGCGGTGTTCCGGATGCTGGTCAAGCATGCGTTCAAGGACGTCCACGCCTATTTCTTCGGCGGGGCGGGGCCGGCCATGCGCGAGGTGGTCACCGAGGCGCTGGAGGGCCTGGACGGCGGCCCGCTCGTGGTGGTCAGCCACAGCCTGGGCACCATCATCGCCTACGAGGTGCTGATGGAGCAGGGACGCGAGGTGGACCTGCTGGTCACCGTGGGATCGCCGCTGGCCATCTCCGAAGTACAGGACCACCTGGCGCGGCCACCGGCGGTCCCGGCGGGTGTGGCGGCCTGGCGCAATGCGTCGGATCTGCGGGATCTGGTGGCGCTCGACCACACCCTGCGGCCCGAGTACGCGCCCCAGGATCGGGTCACCGATCTGCTGGTCACCAATGACAGCAGGAATCATCACGGCATCAGCGAGTATCTGGCCCAGCGCCAGGTCAGGGAGCCGGTTCACCGGATCTTCGACGACGGTGCCGGGTAGGTGTGGCATGCCGCTGACCGAAACCGAGTGGGACCTGGTCACCACCTGGGTGCAGAACTACCTGCTTGACACCACCGATCCGCACACGCAGCTCGCCCAGTACGGATTCTCCCGGGAATTCATCGGCGCGCTGCCGCTGACGCATATCAGCACGGACAATGCCCGGGCGCTCGTGCACACCTCGCGCACGGACATCCAGCGGCAGCTGAGACTCGTCGAGGCCCTCACCACGGTCGACAGACTGGCCGTACTCCCGGACATCGTGAAGGCCCGGGAATTCCTGGACCGGCTGCGCGAGGACTTCCGCGCCCACGCCGCACAGGACACCTTCCGTACCTGCGTCCTGAAGAACGGCACCGAGGCCTTCATCGACCGTCAGGACCTGCGGGAGACGCTGCGCCGGTTCATCGCGGACCCCGAAAAGTTCATCCTGCTCGTCGACGGCGAGCCGGCCAGCGGCCGGTCGTACACCTACAACTTCCTTCGCCATATCGGACAGCACAGCGGATTCCGTCCGGTGCGCGTCACCCTGGCGCGCACCTCCACCGCCGCCAAGGTCCTGCGGCGGCTGGCCGAATTCGTCGCCGATCCGCACACCGGCGTTTCCCCGCTGAACCCCACCGAACTCAATGACAAGCTGCCGTCGATCGACGAGGCCGCGCACTGGGTGGTCAGCCGGGCGACCACCGTCGAGGAACGCTTCTGGCTGGTCCTCGACGAATGCGACAAGCTCGATCCCAGTTCCGATGTGTGGGACTTCATCGGGCAACTGGCCATGGCCATCTACGAGCATGCCGCCGCACGAGGCGATCAGGCGCCCCGGCTGGTGCTCCTCGGATATGGCCGCTCGATGCGTCAACTGCCGTACGACCTACGGGGAAATATGTGCTGGGACACGGCACGGGTCGCCGAACCCAACGATCTGCGCACCTTCTTCGACCAGGTCTTCCACGCCTCACCGCCGAAAATCCTCGGCACCGGGCAGCCCTGCGAATCCTCCATCGCCGAACTCGTGGACGTGGCCGTGGAAGAGGTGCTGCACGCCACCGTCAAGGCCGACGGCCACGGCGAAAGCTATATGCGGAAGCTCTGTACGGCGGCAGAGGGGGCCATTCGTGTCTATCAATCCCTCTGAAAGCCCCCCGGTACGCCCCGCCGAAATCCGGAAGGTGTTCGCCGCCCGGTTACGCGAGGCGCTGCGTACCGGCGAGGACCGTACGCCGGACGTCTCGGACGCCCACCGCGCCTACCGGGAGGCGGCCTGCCTGTTGAGCCGCTTCGATCCGCAGCGGCTCCGGCTGCCCGGGGAGGACCGCGCCACCGGCGGCGCGGTCCTGGAACTCGTCGACGACTGCACGACCATGGGGATGCACGAGCAGGCCGCGTGGGCCCTCAAGTCCGATGTCAGGGAACGGACGTTGCGCGGGCTGGCCGGGCCCGAGGCCGCCCGGCGCGTCCTGGAGTGCAATCTCGGGCAGCTGCCCCCCGGGGCGAGCCCGGAGCGTTTTTGTCTGGCCTATCTTTCCGGCAGCCCGCCGGCCACGGACCGGCTGACCGCGGACGAACTGGCCGATGCCCTCCAGGCGGTGCTGTGGCTGTCATGGGTGCCGGGCGCGACCGGGCTGCCGGACACCGCGGGGCTGCAGCACGCCCTGGAACGGGCCAGGCTCCTGGAGCCCCTGGAGCGCCTCCTGCAGTGGCCGTTCCAGGGGCGTACCCGTGAACTCGCCGAGATGCGCGACTATGTCGCACTGCCCGGTGGATCTGTGGGATCCAGGGTGCCGGCCGACCCCACCGGCCACCCGGCGCCGGTGCCTCCGCTGGCCATTCACGGTCCCGGCGGCATGGGCAAGAGCACACTGCTCGCCAAGTTCGTGCTCGACAACGTCCGCGATCCGGCCGGCGGCTTCCCCTTCGCCTACATCGACTTCGAGCGGCCCACCCTCTCCATCCAGGAGCCGGTCACGCTGATCGCCGAGGCCGCCCGGCAGCTCGGTATCCAGTACCCCGCCCACCGTGCCGAGCTGGACGCGCTGGCGGACGAGTGCCAGCAGGCGGCCCGCAGCCAGCGGGAGGGGCAGGACCGGGTGTCCCAGCTGCACGAACTCGCCACCACCCGCGCCGTCCTGGGCCGCCGCTCCTCGCACGAGTTCCATCTGCTGGCCACCGGACGGGAGACCGATCTCATCCAGCGGGTCGCCGATGTCCTGGCGCGGGCGGTGGCGGACAGCAAGAAGGCGAAGGGCAAAGGGGACCAGGAGGACCCGCCGTTCGCGATGGTCATCGACTCGTTCGAGGAGGCGCAGTACCGCGGATCGCCGGTGGTCGGACGGATGTGGGCGATCTACCTCTCGTTCCAGCGCGTCTATCCGCGGCTGCGGTTCATCGTCTCCGGCCGGGCCCCGGTCGATCATCCGGCGAGGACCATGACACCGCTCGACATCGAACTCGGCGAGCTCGACCCGGAGGCGGCCGTCGGCCTGCTGGCGTCCTGCGGTGTCACGGATCCCGAAGTGGCCCGGGCGCTGGCCGACCGGGTCGGCGGCCATCCGCTCAGTCTGAAGCTGGCCGCCCGGGCCGCCACCCTCGCGGGGCTGGAGGCCGAGCGGACGGGTGAGCTGATCGGCAGTCTGCCCGAGCGCCGCCATCAGGTCTTCCGCCGCGTCGACCAGCTGCTGGTCCAGGGCATCCTCTACGACCGCATCCTCAGCCATATCGCCAACGAGGACCTGCGCCGGCTCGCCCATCCCGGCCTGGTGCTCCGGGTCATCACCCCGGAGATCATCAAGGACGTTCTCGCCGAACCCTGCGGGCTGCGGGTGGCAACGCCGGACGAGGCCCGCGCGCTCTTCGAGGAGCTGCGCCGCCTCGACATGGTGGAGCCCGCCCGCCCGGACGCCGTGCGCTACCGCGGCGATGTCCGGGCCATCATGCTGCGGCTGCCGGGCGGCGACCGTACCGACGTGATGCGCGCCGTCGAACGGCGCGCGGTCGACCACTACGCCGCCCGCGAGGGGCTGGAGGCGCGCGCCGAGGAGATCTACCACCGGCTGCGGCTCGACGAGAACCCTCGCTCGGTGGAGGAACGGTGGCTGCCGGGCATCGAGCGGTTCCTGGCCGGGGCGCAGCAGGACATGACGCCCAGGGCCGCCGGCCTGCTCACCGCCAGGCTCGGCGGTGGCGCTCCCGATCAGGTCACGGCGGGCGCCGACCAGGAGGACTGGGAGCGGATCCTCGCCCGCGAGGTGGAGGATCTGCTCGCGCAGGGCTTCGCCGAAGCGGCCCTCGAACGGCTCGACCGGCGCCGGCCCTGGACGCCGTGCAGCCCCCTGCATGCCCTGCTCGCCGAGACCCTCAACCGGCTCGGGCGGCGGAAGGAGGCCCGTACGGGTCTGGCGGATGCGATCGGCACGGCGGAGCGCGCGGGCTGCGGTGAGCGCCGGCTGGAGCTGCTGCTGCTCTCCGCCCGCCTCGCGGAGGACGCCGGCGATCCGGCGAGCGCGAACCGCGATCTGCGGGTGGCGGAGGATGTCGCGGTGGGCCTCGGGCAGGACCTGGAAGCGATGGGCGCGCTGCTGGCCCGCGCCCAGCTGTCCACCGCCGACGGCACGGACGGGGAGGCCGATCAGCAACTCGCCGAGCGGCTGCAGACGTTGCCGGACGCCGTCCTCGCCCACCAGCCCGTGCTGGTACGCGCGGTCGCCTCGCAGATCTACGACCAGGCGCCCGGGGCGCTCAACCATGCGCTGGAGGTGGTGGGACTGCCGGCCGACGACGAGACGCTGGACGCTCTCGGGGCGGCGATGCGCCGTGCGACCGGCCGACAGCCGGCGCTGCTGGGCGCGGTGATGGAGATCCTGGACGAGGCGGCGGGCCCGTCCCGGCAGCAGTCCGGCGGCGCGCCCACCAGCATCGCGGGGATCCTGCGGCTGGCCCGCGACCGCGGCACCCTCGACGCGCTCGCCCGGCGGCTGCTGGCCGTACCCGACAAGAGCGGCGAGATCGTGGCCGGGGTGGCCGCCGCGATGGGGGTGGGCACGGGCGGACGTACGGCGTCCGGCGCGGCCCCCGGTCCGGGGTCCGCGGGCCGCGCGTCGGCGGACGGGGACGGCACCGCGGGGTCCGGTCGCCGATGAACGCCTATCTCTCGCCGGACGAGATCCGCCGGGTGCTGGACGCCGCGGTGGAGACCGGGCTGGCCGACCCCGCGGTCCGGCCGCTGCTGCTCGACGGGATCATGCCCCGCTACCGCAGCACACTGCCGCTCAACCCCGCGCCCGGACGCCAGGTGCACTCGGATCTCAACGAGATGAACCGGGTGGAGCGGCTGGTGGACGGTTCGGTGCCGCTGGAGATCTGGCTGCGCAACGCCGTCGCCGAGACCACCGAGGCCGAGCCGCTCACCGTCTTCCAGCAGGCCCTGGACGATGTGGCGCGGCAGGCGGGCGGTGAGCCGGATGTGCTGGCGGGGCTGCCCACCCCGGCCTCGGAGATCAAGGAGCAGATCGTCCATCGGGACGACACCGTCCCGATCGGCTTTCTGCGGGGCGGGGAACTGGCCGGCGGGGCGGTGGCCCGGATCAAGGTGCCGCCGTACCAAGGCGGCGCTCCGTTGCAGCCGAACGGCTTCCCGCACTCCGGTACGGGGTGGCTGATCGCTCCGGATCTGCTCGTCACCAACCACCATGTGGTCAACGCCCGGACCGGGACCGGCGCGGGGCGGCCGGTGGCCGACGCCGAGGATCTGCGCCTCCAGGCCCGGCACACCCGCGCGCGGTTCGACTACGACACCGACGAGGTGGAGACGGAGGAGGCCACCGTCAGCGAACTCGTCGCCGCGGACGCGGAACTCGACTATGCGGTGCTGCGGCTGACCGCCGAGCCCTCCCGGCCGGTGCTGAGGCTGGCGGACCGGCCGCTGGCGGTCGCCAGGGGCGACTTCGTGGCCGTCAACATCATCCAGCACCCCGGTGGCCAGCCGAAGCGGGTCGCGCTCCGCAACAACCTCGTCTACGAGGCGGACGAGAACGATGTCCGCTACTTCACCGACACCCGCGGCGGGTCCTCAGGATCGCCCGTCCTCACGGACGACTGGAGGGTGGTGGCGCTGCACCGGGGCACCCGGCGCGTGGAGAACGTGCTGTTCCAGGGCAGGACGACGGCCTTTGTCAACGTCGGCACCCAGATGCGCAGCGTGATGCGCCATCTGGAAACCAGCAGTCCCGGCATCCATGCCGAGATCGAGACGGCACAACAGGCCGCGCAGCGCGGCCGAGGAGAGTGAGATGCACAGAGGCAGCAGATCACCGGTGACGGCCGGTCCCGAGCAGATCTTCTCGGATCTGCGGGAGGTCGCGGCGCGGGTGCGCGAAGGGCTGTCCTTCGAGATCCCGGAATCCTTGGAGGAGCTCCCCGCGGAGGAGCTGCCAGCCGGCCAGATCTCCCAGTTCGCCCAGCAGGAGCGGACCCGGGTGGTGGCGGCGGGTGTCAGCGGGCTGGAGAAGCTCGCCGAAGGGCGCGCGGACGAGATCAGCGACGACGAGTCCTTCGGCGTGGAAGCCATCGTGCTGCTGGAGGGCCGGCCCGCGATCCTGGTCCAGAACCATGACTTCGCGCCGCAGCAGGGCGACTGGGCGGTGCTCGACGGCCACCGGGCGGCGATCCGGGAGTCGTTCGCCCGCGTGGGGCGGGTCGAGCTGTCCGGGCACATCAGTCTGGACTGGCTGGGCACCGCGTTCCTGGTCGGCCCGGACGTGGTGCTGACGAACCGCCATGTGGCGGCGGAGTTCGCCCGCGGCGACGGCGCCGGCTGGACCTTCCAGCAGGGCATCAGCTCCCGGGTCGACATGGGTGAGGAGCACGGCGACACCGTCCCGGGAGGCGGCGGCCCCGCCTATGACGTCGTCGAGGTGCTGGGAATCCACGAGGACGTCGATCTGGCCCTGCTGCGGGTCGCGCCGCCGGCCGGCGGCGGTGCGCTGCCCCCTCCGCTGGCGGTGGCCGCGGACGCGCCGGCCGACCTGCCCGGTCGGCCGGTGTACTGCGTCGGCTATCCGGCGTACGACGGCCGGCGCAACGAGCCGGAGTCGATGCGCCGGATCTTCATGGACATCTACAACGTCAAGCGGCTGCAGCCCGGCACCGCCACGGAGCTGGTGCCGGACAAGAACGTCATCAAGCACGACTGTTCCACGCTGGGCGGCAACAGCGGCTCACCCGTCATCGACCTCACCGACCACCGCGTCCTGGGACTGCACTTCGGCGGCCGCTACGGCTTCGGCAACTTCGCCGTACCGCTGTGGCAGCTGGTGGACGATCCGCTGCTGAGCCGGGCGGAGATCAACTTCGTATGAGCCGTGCTGCCCGCCGCCGGTGGGTCAGCCCGACTTCTTGACGAATTCGGTGGTGTAGGTCTTCTTCAGATCCACCGTGGCGTTCTTGAGGTTGGGGTTGAAGGCCTTCAGAACGCGCTCGACGGTCGCCGGGCCATCGGCGGGCATCACCCCGTCCTTGGTGAACATCGGCAGGGTGTCCTTGATCGCCTGGGCGTAGAGCTCCTTGCCGCCCTGGGCGTAGTCGGACGGCATCTTGGCGGCGATCTGCTCGGCGGTGTGCGTGGACATCCACTTGAGGGTCTTCACCAAGGCGTTGGCCAGCTTCTGCACCTCCTTCTTGTGGCTGTTCACCCAGTCGGTGTTCATGTAGAGGCTGGAGGAGGGGTAGGGGCCGCCGAGGGCCTGCTTCGAGCCCTCAGGGGTGCGCATGTCGATGAGGACCTTGCCGAGCTTCTTGTCCACGATCTGCGCGACCGTCGGGTCGGTCGTCATACCGCCCTGGATCGAGCCCTGCTGGATGGCCGAGATGAAGGTCTGGCCGGCGCCGACCGCGACCGGCGTGAACTCATTGGTCTGTACGCCGTTCTTCACCGCGAGGTATTTGGTCAAGAAGTCGGTGGAGGAGCCGAGGCCGGTGACACCGAGCTTCTTGCCCTTGAAGTCCTTGGCGGAGGTCAGGTCGCCGGCCGCCTTGTTCGAGACCACCTCGACCTCGCCGGGGGCGTGCGCGAGCTGCACCACCGATTCCACCTGCTTGCCCTTGACCTGCAGATCGAGGGTGTGGTCGTAGAAGCCGACGACGCCTTGTACGTCGCCGGAGACGAGCGAGGTGGTGGCCTGTACACCGGCCGGTTCGGTGAGCAGGGTGACGTGGATGCCTTCGTCCTCGAAGTAGCCGAGCTGCTGGGTGAGTCTCGCGGGCAGATAGATGACCTTGTCGAGGCCGCCCACCATGATCTTGATCTTGCCGTCCTTGCCGCCCGCGGCGGTGGAACCACCGCCGCCGCAGGCGGTGAGGGAGGTGAGGGCGAGCATCGCGACGGCCGCGGCGGCCGAGATCTTGACTGGGGTGCGCATGGTCACGTCCTTGTGAGAAGAAGCGGAGAAACGGTGCGGGGGTTCAGCGGTCGGAGCCGGCATCGGCCGGCTTCCAGCGGAAGAGCCGCTTTTCGAGGAAGGCCAGCAGCCCTTCGGCGAGCAGGGCGACGACGGCGAGGATCACCATGGCCGCGTACACCCCGGCCGCGTTGAAGGTGCCCTGGGAGGCCGCGACGAGCAGGCCGAGGCCCTTGGTCGCGCCGATGTACTCGCCGACGATCGCGCCGATCAGCGCGAAGCCGAAGCTGACATGCAGGCTGGTGAAGATCCATGAGGTGGCGGAGGGGATCACCACCTGCAGGGTGACCTGGCGGCTGCTCGCGCCGAGGATCCGGGAGTTGGCGACCAGATTGCGGTCGACCTCCCGGGCGCCCTGGAAGGCGTTGAAGAAGACCGGGAAGAAGACGAGTACGACGGCGGAGGCGACCTTGGAGGCCGGTCCGAGGCCGAACCAGATGAGGAAGATCGGGGCGAGGACGATCCGTGGCAGCGCGTTGAGCACCTTGATGTACGGGCCCAGCACATCGGCGAGGAAGCGGATCCGGCCGAGCGCGATCCCCAGCACCACACCGCCGATGACGCCGATGACCCAGCCGAGGAGCGCTTCGTAGAGCGTGTACCAGATCTGCTCCCACAGCGAGCCCTGCGGGGTGCCGTGCAGCGCCCACTGGGTCATCTGGTCCCAGATCTTCGAGGGCATCGAGAAGTTGAAGGGATCGATGACGGCGGCCCGGGCCAGCCACTCCCACAGTCCGATCAGGCCGACGAGCAGCAGCACCCGGGTGCCGTATACCAGGAGCTTGTGGTTGCGGGCGGCGCGCGCCCTGGCCTGCGTACGGTCCAGGGCGTGCGCGCCGGTGCCCGTCTTGGACAGCGTGACGGTTTCAGGCGGCATCCGCGGCACCCCTCTCGCGGGTGATCCGGACCTCTTCGCCGAGCGAGGACCAGATCTCCCGGTAGATCTCGATGAACCGCGGCTCCAGCCGCACCGACTCGACCTGGCGGGGCCGGGGCAGATCGATCTCGAAGACCTCCTTGACGGTCGCCGGGCCCGCGGTCATGACCACGACCTTGTCGGCGAGGGCGATCGATTCCTCCAGGTCATGGGTGACGAAGACGACGGAGGCGCCGGTCCCCGACCACAGCTCCAGGAGCTCGTCCGACATCAGCGCCCGGGTCTGCACATCGAGGGCGGAGAACGGTTCGTCCATCAGCAGAAGTTCGGGGTCGTTGACGAAGGTCGCGGCGAGCGCGACGCGTTTGCGCTGGCCGCCGGAGAGCTGATGGGGATAGCGGTCCTCGAAGGACGCCAGCCCGACCCGGGCGAGCCACTCGCGCGCCCGCTGCTTGGCCTCGGCCTTCGGTACGCCGCGGAACCGGGGGCCGGCCATCACATTCGACAGCACGGTGCGCCAGGGGAAGACCGCGTCCTGCTGGAAGACGAAGCCGATCTTGTCGCCGATGCCGCTGACCGGCTCGCCGGCGACCAGCACCTCGCCCCGGGTGGGCTCTTCCAGCCCGCTGATCAGGGTCAATGTGGTGGATTTACCGCATCCGGTGGGGCCGACCACGGCGACGAACTCACCGCGTTCGACGACCAGGTCCAGATCCCGTACGGCGGTGTGCAGGGCCCCTGAGGGAGTCCGGAATGTCTTGCTCGCTCCGCGCAGTTCGATAGCGGGGCTCGGGTGGCTGTTCATGGCCCCGGAGGCTAGGAGTGATCCGGGCCACAGCGGCAGCCTTGTGGGCGCAAGCTGCCTTTTTGCGCGCAAACCCTGTTGTGCTCGTTTTGCTCACGCTAGAACAACAACGGTTCACCAGGGGGTAGGCAGTTGCTCACGCACGGCTTACGGTGCGGGCACCGCGACGTAAAACGAATGAGGTGGTTCCGCATGGACGCGGAGGGCCGAAGACGAGGGAGACCCATGCGGATCCACTGGCCCCGACGCGTCTTTGCGCAGGTTCTGACGGCTCAGGTGACCCTCACGACCGGCGTGATGGTGCTCGCCACCAGCCTGTTTCTCGCCCCGCTCAGCTCCGAGCTCGACGACCAGGCGATGCGGCAGGCGCTGTCCATCGCCCAGACCACCGCCGCCGATCCCGATGTCGCCCGGAAGCTGGTCGGCACCGAGCCGGATCCGCGCGGGCCGGTGCAGGCCACAGCGGAGCGGATCCGTAAGGCGACCGGGGCGCTGTACGTCGTGGTGATGGACACCCGCGGGGTGCGCTGGTCGCACACCAACACCGCGGAGATCGGCAGGCATGTCTCCACCGACCCGAGCCGCACCCTCGCCGGACGGGAGGTGCGGCAGATCGACACCGGCACACTGGGCCGCTCGGCCCGTGCCAAGGTGCCGCTGCGCGATGACCGCGACCGGATCGTCGGCGCGGTCTCGGTCGGCATCTCCTACGACAGCGTCCGGGGGCAGCTGCTCGGCACCATCCCGACCCTGCTGCGGTACGCGGGCGTGGCGCTGGCCGTCGGTGTGCTGGCCGCGATCGGCATCTCGCGCAGGCTGCGCCGCCGTACGCATGGCGTCGCGTTCGCCGATATCTCGGCGCTGCTGGACGAGCGGGAGGCGATGCTGCACGGCATCCGTGAGGGAGTGGTGGCCTTCGACCGGCACGGCCGGATCCGGCTGGTCAACGACGAGGCCGGGCGGCTGCTCGGGCTGGACACCGAGGCCGCCGGGCGGGCGTTGGACGAGGTGCTGCCGCCGGGCCGGACCACGGATGTGCTGGCCGGGCGGGTGGCCGGGGTGGATCTGCTGGCCGTGTGCGGCGGCCGGGTGCTGATCGCCAACCGGGTGCCGACGCGGGACGGCGGGGCCGTGGTGACGCTGCGGGACCGCACCGAGCTGGAGCTGCTCGGCCGTGAACTGGACGGAACCCAGGGGCTGTTGGACGCACTGCGGGCCCAGGACCACGAGCACGCCAATCAACTGCACACCCTGCGCGGGCTGTTGGAGCTCGGCAGATACGAGAAGGCGGTGGAGTTCGTCACCGAGGTGGCCAGTGCCCACCGGGCGTCGGCGGAGCAGATCGCCGAGCGGGTGCACGATCCGCTGCTCTCCGCGCTGCTGGTCGGCAAGGCGGCGATCGCCGCCGAGCGCGGGGTGTCGCTGCGGGTGTCGTCCTCGACGCTGCTGCCCGATGCGGTGGTCGACCCGCGCGACCTGGTGACCGTACTGGGCAATCTCATCGACAATGCGCTGGACGCCACCGCGGAGCGCCACCGCGACCAGCCGTTCGTCGAGGTGGAGCTGCGGGCCGAGCACAGCACGGTGGTCCTGCGGGTGTCGGACACCGGGCCGGGAGTGCCGCCCGCGATGCGTGAGCAGATCTTCGCCGAGGGCTGGTCCACCAAAGCCGCCCCGCCCCTGCCCGGCGGCCGCTCCCCCGCGGGCCCGGTGACCTTCCACCGCGGCCGGGGCATCGGCCTCGCCCTGGTGCGCCGGCTCGCCGAGCGCTACGGCGGGATGGCCCGGGTGACCGCTCGCGCGGGCGGCGGCGCGGTGTTCACCGTCGTACTGCCCGAGGCGCTCGCTTGGGAGGACGGCGCTCCCGGGCGCCGGCTCACGGCCGCCGGAGAGCCCCGATGAACCCGAGAGCCATGGTGAACGGAGAGCCACGGATGATCGATGTCCTGGTCGTGGACGACGACTTCCACGTCGCCGAGATCAATGCCGCGTACGTGTCCCAGGTGTCCGGCTTCCGCGTCACCGGCCGCGCCCATACCGCGGCCCAGGCGCTGGCCACTCTGGAGCGCACCCATGTCGATCTGGTGCTGCTCGACCACTATCTGCCGGACGAAACGGGCCTGACCCTGGTGCGACGGCTGCGGCAGCTCGGCCACCGCGCCGACGTCATCATGGTGACGGCGGCCCGCGATGTCGCGACCGTCCAGGACGCGATGCGCTGCGGCGCGCTGCAGTATCTGGTCAAGCCGTTCGGCTTCTCCGGACTGCGGGCCAAGCTCGACGGGTACGCCGCGCTGCGCCGGACCGTCGAGGGCGTGGGCGGACGCGGCGAGGCCGGCCAGGAGCAGGTGGACCGGATCTTCGGCGCCTTCCGGGCCGCCGATTCCCCGCATACGGAACTCCCCAAGGGCCACTCGCCGGCGACCGTCGACCTCATCCGCCGGGTGCTGGGCGGGGCCGGACACCCGTTGTCCGCCCACGAGGTCGCCGAGCGCGCCGGCGTCAGCCGCTCCACGGCCCAGCGCTACCTCAAGCACCTCGAACGCAGCGGCCACATCACACTGACCCTCAAATACGGTGACACCGGCCGCCCCGAGCACCGTTACCGGTGGACCGGCCCGTAGTGACCATGCCCCGGCGCGGCGGTCCGTACGGCCGGCTCATTCCCGGCAGGCGTGGTCCAATGCGGCCGCGATGTCGTCGAGCGCGGCGGGCGGCGGGGTGAACGGCACCCGTACGTGGTGGGTCAGGGTCGCATCCGCCGCGAAGCGCGGGCCCGGTGTGAGGTCGAGCCGGTGGGCGCGGGCCCGCTCGACGACCGTATCGGCCCGGATGCCGGCCAGCCGCAGCCACAGGGCGAGCCCGCCGGGCGGGACGGTGAACCGCCAGCGGTCGTCGCCGGCGAGCAGCCCGCTCAAGTGGTCGCGCTGCCGGCGCAGTTCGGCCCGGCGCCGCATCAGGACGGTGTCCGGGTCGCCCAGCAGCTCGACGGCGACCATCTGCTGCATCGGGGCCGCGGACAGCGGCCCGCACAGCGGGTTGCCGGCCAGCTCGCCGATGAACCGCGCGGTGCCGCGGACCCAGCCGATGCGCAGCCCGCCCCAGACCGCCTTGCTGACCGAGCCGAGGAGGACCGCACGCCGGATCCGCGGCTGCGGCCGGGGGGCGTCGCGCAGATCGAGGTCGCGCATGGTCTCGTCCACGACCAGGGTGACGCCGTGGCGAGCGGCCAGTTCGGCGACCGTACGGCGGGTGGCCGCGGTCATCAGCGCACCCGTCGGGTTGTGGAAGTCGGGCACCAGATAGCCGAGCCCGCCGTGTGCCGCGCGCAGGGCGTCGTCGAGCTGGTCCAGGTCCCAGCCGTCGGTGGTGACCCGGCAGCCGACCGGCCGGGCCCCGGCGCCGCGCAGCACATGGAGCGCGTCGAAGAAGGTGGGGGTCTCGACGGCGGCGACGCGGGGGCGCAGCTGCGCGCAGAGCAGGGCGAGTGCGGCCCGCGCCCCGGAGGTGATCAGGATCTGCTCGGGGCGGGTGGGCAGGCCCTCGCGGGTGTACCGCCCGGCGATCAGCGTCCGCAGCTCGGGCAGGCCGGGGCCCGGCTCGCCGTCCTGTGCCAGCAGCGGAGCCAGACGGTCCACGGCGCGCCGGGTCGCCGCCAGATAGGCCGCCTGCGGAGCGGCCGGTACGGCGCGGCGCAGATCGAGCGAACTGGTCTCCCCGGTCGCCGAGATGGGCGCGATCCGCTCGGCAGCCGCGGTCGGCAGCCGGACCGTACTGGCGCTGCCGTGCCGGGTGTGCACCCAGCCGCCGTCGCGCAGCCGGTCCAGCGCGGCAGTCACGGTGCCCCGGCTGATGCCGAGGACGGTCGCCAGCCGGCGCTCCGCGGGCAGTGCGCTGCCGGTCCGCAGCCGGCCGTCCAATACGGCGTCGCGTACCGCGCCGGCCAGCGCATCGATCAAGGGCACGGCGGGTCTGCGCCACTCACCCAGGGCCCTGACCAGCTGGTCGTCGCTCGTTCGCACTGGTCCACTTTCCCATGATTGGACCAGGAGGCCCGGGCCCCCACCGGTTTAGCGTCATCCGAAACCGATGAACGGAGCCCCCGGTGCACCCTCAACTCGCCGCAGATCTCGACCGTTTGCCGGACCTCTTGGAGGTCACCCGACGGCATGCCGTGACCTTCCTCGACGGCCTGGCGAAGGCTCCGGTCGTGCCGGACCGACCGGCTCCGCGGGCGGTGCCGCTGCCCGAGGAGGCGGCCGGACTGCAGGCCGCACTGCGGGACTTCGCCGCGCGCTGGGAACCGGGCCTCTCGGCGAGCGCCGGGCCGCGCTACCTCGGCTTCGTCACCGGCGGTGTGACCCCCGCGGCGCTCGCCGGCGACTGGCTGACCGCGACCGTGGACCAGAACGCGATGTCGTCGCTGGACGCCACCGGCCAGCACCTCGAACGGGAGACGGTCGGCTGGCTGCGTGATCTCTTCGGCCTGTCCGACGGCCACCACGGGGCCCTTGTCAGCGGCGCCACCATGTCCAACACCGTCGGTCTGGCGATCGCCCGCGAATGGCTCGGCGAGCGGCTCGGGGTCTCACCCGCCGAGGACGGGGTGGCCGCGCTGGGGACCGTACGGGTGCTGTCGGGCAGCCCGCATTCCAGCGTGGCCAAGGGCCTGTCGATGCTCGGCCTGGGCCGTGCGGCGCTGCGGACCGTGGCCACCCTCCCCGGGCGGGAGGCGGTCGATCCGGAGGCGCTGGAACGGGCGCTGCGGGAGACCGACGGCCCCTGCGTTGTCGTGGCCAATGCGGGCACCGTCAACACCGTCGACTTCGATGATCTCCGCGCCCTCGCCGCGCTGCGCGACCGCTACGGCTTCTGGCTGCACATCGACGCCGCCTTCGGTGCCTTCGCCGCGCTCTCCCCGGAGCATGCGCATCTCGTCGACGGCCTCGACCTGGCCGACTCGCTCTGCGTCGACCTGCACAAATGGCTGAATGTGCCGTACGACAGCGCGGTGCAGTTCACCCGTCGCCGCGATCTGCAGGCCCGGGTCTTCCAGAACGCGGCCGCCTATCTCGGCCCGCTGGGCGAGCACCCCGATCTTGTGCATCTCACCCCGGAGAACTCCCGGCGGATGCGTGCGCTCGCGGCCTGGTTCACCCTGCGCGCCTACGGGCGCGACGGCCACCGTGAGATCGTCGAGCGCTGTGTGGCCTGCGCCCACACCCTGGGCGCGGCCGTCGAAGCCGTCGAGGGCCTGTGCCTGCTCGCGCCGGTCCGGCTGAACGTCGTCTGCTTCACCCTGACCGAATCGCCCACCGCCGAACGCCTTGCCGCACTGGCCGACGGGCTGGCCGCCGAGGCCTTCCTGACGCCCACGGTCCTCGCCGGCCGGCCCGCGCTACGGGCCGCGTTCAGCAACTGGCGCACGACGCAAGCGGACACCCGCCGGATCGCCGCGGCGCTGGAGCGCGCCGTCCGGGAACTGCCGCGGCCGCGGGGCTGATGATCTCTGGGCAGGTCCATGACTGGAGCCCGGGGCCGGGCTCTAGGCTGCCGATCATGAACCCAGCGATGACCGGCAACACCGGCACCGAGCCCGACATTCTCGACGCCCACCAGCTGACCGCCGACCCGGAGCTGTCGGCGCGCTTCGCCGAGTCGGCGCACCGGATACTCGCGGACCTGGTCCGCGGCGGTGCGCCGCTCGGCTGGGTCGACCCGCCCCCGGCGGACGAGGTGGCCCAGCTCGTCGACCGCGTCGTGCGGGCCGCGCAGGCCGGGGAGGGGGCGCTGCGGGCCGCATACGTCGACCGCCGGCTGGTCGGGCTGGGCTACTGGCTGCGCTATACGCGGCCGACCAACCGGCAGCACGCCGATCTGGAGAAGCTCGCGGTGGCCTCCCAGGCCCATGGCCGGGGTCTCGGCCGCTCGCTGACCGGCGCCCTGGTCGCCGATGCCCGGGGTGCGGGGATCGAGGTCCTCACCCTGGACGCCCGGGCCGACAACGCCAGGGCGCTGCGTCTGTACCGCTCGCTCGGCTTCCGCGAATACGGGCGTCTCCCCGACTTCGTCGCGATGGGTGGACGCCGCTACGACAAGGTCTTCTACATGCTGGACTTCCGCGGCGAGGGGCAGCAGGGCGAGGCGCAACGGGACGAGGCACGGCGGGACGACGAACGGCCGCAGACGCAGTAGCAATATCAATACATAATGCCGCATAGCGATACGTAACGGCACGGGGGACTTCAAGGCCGGATCGCCTTCCGGGCGCATCAGCTGCGTCACACCCCTTGACAGCTCCCCCGGCCGGATTCGACTATCCCGGGGTGAACCTGTCAGACAGCCAGACAGCTGGCGATGTGCCCCGACGGATCAGCGCGATGGAAGCGGTCCTGAACCATCTGCGCGGCGCCATCGAGCGGGGCGACTACGCGGTCGGGGACAAGCTCCCCTCGGAGGCGGAGCTCTGCCGGCGCCTGGAAGTGAGCAGACCCGTGCTCCGGGAGGCGCTGCGGGCGCTCCAGACCATGGGGCTGACGGTCTCACGTACCGGCAAGGGCACCTTCGTCATCTCCGACGGTGCGGTGGCCGACCCGACCTTCGGCGACTACGCGGCCAGCGATCTGCTGGAGGTGCGTCGGCATGTGGAGATCCCGGTGGCCGGGTACGCGGCCCAGCGCCGTACACCGGAGGATCTCGACCACCTCACCCATCTGCTGGAGCGGATGGAACGGGAGACCGACACCACCGCATGGGTGGCGATGGACACCCTCTTCCACCTCGCCGTCGCCCAGGCGGCCCGCAACCCGGTCTTCCGCAGGGTCATCGAGGAGATCCGCGACGCGCTGGCCCGCCAGTCGGCGTTCCTCAATGAGCTCGGCGGACGGCGCGAGCAGTCGAACCGGGAGCACCGGGCGATCGTCGAGGCGCTCGTCGACAGCTCCGAGCACGACGCCGTGGAAGCCATGGCGCACCACCTCGCACGCGTCGAGACGACGCTGACCACCATCGTGCGGCCACAGCACCGTACGGCCCCCTCCACGGAAGACGAGGATCACGCGTGAGCGAGCAATCCCTCCGGCAGGCGGAACGGCAACAACAGCAGGCAGCGGGGCAGGACACCGCGCCACGGCAGTCGGGCGGGCATGTGGACGCCGGTGACGCCGGCTACCAGAAGTCGCTCAAGTCCCGGCATGTCAACATGATCGCGATCGGCGGGGCCATCGGCACCGGGCTGTTCCTCGGCGCCGGCGGCCGGCTCGCCGACGCCGGCCCGTCGCTGGCCGTCGCGTATGCGCTCTGCGGCCTGTTCGCCTTCCTCGTGGTGCGCGCCCTGGGTGAGCTGGTGCTTTACCGGCCGTCCTCCGGCGCCTTCGTGTCCTACGCCCGGGAGTTCCTGGGCGAGAAGGGCGCGTTCGTCGCGGGCTGGATGTACTTCCTGAACTGGGCGACCACCGGAATCGCCGACATCACGGCGGTGGCGACCTATACGCACTACTGGGGCATGTTCTCCGATGTCCCGCAGTGGGTGATCGCGCTGATCGCGCTCGCGGTCGTGCTGACCGTGAACCTCATCTCTGTGAAGATCTTCGGCGAGCTGGAATTCTGGTTCGCGATCGTCAAGGTCGGTGCGCTGGTCGTCTTCATGCTGATCGGCATCTTCCTGCTGGTCACCCAGCACCCGGTCGCCGGCCACTCCCCCGGCCTTGCGCTGATCGCCGACCACGGCGGGATCTTCCCGACCGGGACGCTGGCGATGCTGCTGGTCATCCAGGGTGTGGTGTTCGCCTACGCCTCGGTCGAGCTGGTCGGCGTCACGGCGGGCGAGACCGCGGAGCCGGAGAAGATCATGCCGAGGGCGATCAACTCGATCATGTGGCGGGTGGGCGTCTTCTACGTCGGCTCGGTGGTCCTGCTGGCGATGCTGCTGCCCTGGAGCTCGTACTCGGCCGGCGAGAGCCCCTTCGTCACCGTGCTGTCCAACGTCGGGGTGCCGGCCGCGGGCGGCGTGATGAACCTCGTCGTGCTCACCGCCGCGATGTCCAGCCTCAACTCCGGCCTCTACTCCACCGGGCGCATTCTGCGCTCGATGGCGATGTCCGGGTCCGCGCCGCGGTTCACCGGCGTGATGAGCCGCAGTCAGGTTCCGTACGGCGGCATCCTGCTGACCTCGGGCGTCTGTGTGCTGGGTGTGGGCCTCAACTATGTGGTGCCGAGCGAGGCGTTCGAGATCGTGCTGAACTTCGCGGCGATCGGCATCCTCAGCACCTGGGCGATGATCATGATCTGTCATCTGCTCTTCTGGCGGAAGACACAGGCCGGGCAGCTCGTCCGCCCCGGCTACCGGCTCCCCGGCTCGCCCTGGACCGAGAGCGTGACGCTGGTCTTCCTGGCCATGGTGCTGGTGCTGATGTGGGCCGACGGCGGCGCCGGCCGTACGACCGTGATGTCGCTGCCGCTGATCGTGGCGGCGCTGGTCGGCGGCTGGTTCCTGGTACGGCGCCGGGTCGGGACCGTACGGGACGCGGCGGCACGCGCGAACAGCCACTACGCGGTCGCCGACAGCAGCGCGAGCACTGACAGCACGGCGAGCACCGACACCTCTGCACCAACCCAGCGCAACGAAAGCACCGAAAGCTGATCATGAACCACAGCACCACCCTGCCGCGCCGCGCTCCGGGCGCACCGCCCGAGATCCGCGAACCGGCCCACGTTCCCGTCGCCCATGTGGTGCGCGGAGGCATCGTCGAGGGCGTCCACCACGGCTCGGTCGTGGTGCTGGCGGCCGACGGGAGCGTGGAATTCCGGACCGGCGACATCGAGGCCGCGTTCTATCCGCGCTCGGCGCTCAAGCCGGTCCAGGCGGTCGGTCTGCTCCGCGCGGGCCTGCCGCCGCTGGACGAGGAGTCGCTGGCCCTGGTCGCGGCCAGCCACTCCGGCGAGGAACGGCACCTGGCCACCGCCCGGCGCATCCTGGCCACCTCCGGACTGGCCGAGGACGATCTGCGCAATGTCCCCGATCTCCCGTACGGCACCGCCGAACGGGACGCGTGGATCGGGCGCGGCCTCGGTCCCACCCGGCTCGCGCAGAACTGCTCGGGCAAGCACGCCGCCATGCTGCTGACGGCCCGCGCCCGGGGCTGGAGCCTGGACAACTACCTCGACCCGGGGCACCCGTTGCAGTGGGAGATCGCCGCGGCCGTGGAGGACCTCACCGGTCAGGGCATCGCCCACGTCACCGTCGACGGCTGCGGCGCACCGCTGTTCGCGGTCTCCCTGCACGGCCTGACCCGGGCCGCCGCCCGGCTGGCGAAGGCCGCCCCCGGCACCGACGAGGGCCGGGTCGCGCACGCCATGCGCGAGCACCCGGAGCTGGTCTCCGGCAGCGGCCGCGATGTCGCCCGGCTGGTGCGGGCGGTGCCGGGGCTGCTCGCCAAGGACGGCTTCGAAGGCGTCCAGATCGCGGCGCTCCCGGACGGTCGGGCCGTCGGTGTGAAGATCGCCGACGGCGCCGACCGCGCCCGGATGCCGGTGACCGCGGCGGCCCTGGCGCACTGCGGAATCGACCCCGACGTCCTGGCCGCATTCGCCACCACGCCCGTCATCGGGGGCGGCACCACCGTCGGGACCCTACGGGCGGCGGGCGCACTGGCCCCGCCGGCCACCGACGCCGGGTAACTCCCCACCGCCCGCGCCCGATTGCGGCATCTCCGCTCCCCGCCCCACCCTCCCCACCTCACAAAGGACCCTCTGCACCATGACTGCCGCCGGCCACCGCCGCGAACACGATCTGCTCGGCGACCGCGACATACCCGCCGATGCGTACTGGGGCGTGCACACCCTGCGCGCCTCGGAGAACTTCCCCATCACCGGTACGCCGATCGCCGCCTACCCGCACCTGATCAATGCGCTCGCCGCCGTCAAGGAGGCCGCGGCCCGGGCCAACGAAGACCTCGGACTGCTCGACCCGGAGCGGGCCGATGCCATCGCCGCCGCCTGCCGGGAGATCCGGGCCGGCGGGCAGCTGCACGACCAGTTCATCGTCGATGTCATCCAGGGCGGTGCCGGCACCTCGACGAACATGAACGCCAACGAGGTGATCGCCAACCGGGCGCTGGAGATCCTCGGCCATGAAAAGGGCGACTACCGCCATCTGCACCCCAACGAGCATGTCAACCTCAGCCAGTCGACGAACGACGTCTACCCGACCGCGGTGAACGTCGCCACGATCATCGCCGTACGGGAGCTGCTCGACGCGATGGCCGTGCTGCGCGAGGCCTTCGCCGCCAAGGCCGAGGAGTTCCGCGAGATCCTCAAGATGGGGCGCACCCAGCTTCAGGACGCGGTGCCGATGACCTTGGGCCAGGAGTTCTCCGCGTACGCGGTGATGCTGGAGGAGGACCAGAGCCGGCTGGCCGAGGCCGCGCTGCTCATCCATGAGATCAACCTCGGTGCCACCGCCATCGGCACCGGCCTCAACGCCCCCAAGGGCTACGCCGAAGCGGCCCGCAACCACCTTGCCGAGCTCACCGGCCTGCCCCTGGTCACCGCCGCCAACCTGGTCGAGGCCACCCAGGACTGCGGGGCCTTCGTCCATCTGTCCGGCGTCCTCAAGCGCATCGCGGTGAAGCTCTCCAAGAGCTGCAACGATCTGCGGCTGCTGTCCTCCGGTCCGCGCGCGGGCTTCGCGGAGATCAACCTGCCGCCGGTACAGGCCGGTTCGAGCATCATGCCCGGCAAGGTCAACCCGGTGATCCCCGAGGTCGTCAACCAGGTCGCCTTCGAGGTCATCGGCAACGACGTCACCATCACCATGGCCGCCGAGGCGGGCCAGCTCCAGCTCAACGCCTTCGAGCCGGTCATCCTGCACTCCCTCTCGGAGAGCATCACCCACCTCGGGGCCGCCTGCCGCACCCTCGCCGAGCGCTGCGTGGTGGGCATCACCGCCAACACCGAGACGCTCCTCGCCAGCGTGCAGAACTCCATCGGCCTGGTCACCGCGCTCAACCCGCACATCGGCTACACCGCCGCGACCGCGATCGCCAAGGAGGCCCTCGCCACCGGGCGCGGCGTCGCCGAACTGGTCCTGGAACAGGGCCTGCTGCCGGCCGAGCGGCTGGCCGCCCTGCTGCGCCCGGAGGAAATCGCCGGTACGGGCGGGAACTCGGCCGGCGCCTGAGCCCACGCGCCCGCACCGGGGCGCACCTCTACGCCGCCGCGCACCGGGAGCCGCGAAGGCCCGACCGGCAGCCCACGACAGCCCGGCCCGCACCCCGCGGGCC
>NZ_QUAC01000469.1 GCF_003389455.1 Streptomyces inhibens
CGGCCCGGGAATCCCCCGGGCCGGCCCCGCCGTCGCGTTCAGCGCCTGATCAGGCCGGTCAGACGTCGGCGGCCTTGCTGATCTCCCAGAACCGGAAGACGGTCGAGGAGTCCAGGGTCCATTCCAGGCCGGTGACGCCGTCACGGGCCACCGCGTACTGCTTGCCCTGCCAGATCGGGATGACCGGCACGTCCTGGGCGACGATGTTCTGCAGCTCCCGGAACGCGGACTTGGTGGCGCCGCGGTCCTGCTGGTCGGCCGTCTTGGGCAGCAGTCGGCCGGTGATCGTGGGCGAGCTGTAGTGGTTGGACAGCACGCTGTCCTTGCCGAAGAACGGCTGGGTGAAGCTGTCGGGGTCCGGGTAGTCGGGGATCCAGCCCTTGACGTAGACACCGAACCGGCCGGCGGCCACGCCCTTTTCGTACTCCTCGGTGGGCACGCTGCGCACCTTGGCGTCGAACAGGCCGCTGTGGTTGAGCTGTTGGGCGATCTCGCGGAAGGCGGGGACGGTGCCGGGGCCGAACCGGTCGGGGGTGACCCACAGGGTGAGCGGCACCTTGCCGTGCACGCCGGCCGAACGCAGTGCGGAGGCCGCCTTGTCGGGCTGCGGGCGGTCGCCGTAGGTGTTGAAGAAGGCGGTGGTGTGGCCGGTGATGCCGGCCGGGACGACCGAGTACAGCGGTTCCGCGGTGTGCTGGTAGACGTCCCGGACGAGGGTGGAGCGGTCCAGGAGGTAGGCGACCGCCTTGCGGACGCCCAGCTTGCCGGCGACCGGGTCCTTGAGGTTGAAGACCAGGTGCATGATCTCGGCGCTGCCGCCCTCGATCACCTGGGTGCCGTGCTGCTGGTTCAGGGAGGCGCCGTCCAGGGCGGCGATGTCCTTCATGGCCAGACCGCGGTAGGCGAGGTCGACGTCGCCGCTCTGGACGGCCTTCTTGAGCTTGTCGGGGCCCTGGAAGAACTTCACGGTCATCCCGGAGTTCTTGACCTTGGCGGGGCCCTTGTACGAGCCGTTGACGCCGAAGACGGCCTTGTCGTGGCCGTACTCCTTGAGGGTGTAGACGCCGGAGCCGGTGGCCTTGCCGTCGGTGCGCAGCCGGTCGGCGGGGTAGTCGGCGTGGTCGACGATGGAGCCGGCGCCCGAGGCGATCTTCATGGGGAAGGTCGCGTCGGGAGTCTTCAGCCTGAAGACCACGGTCTTGGCGTCCGGGGTCTCGACCTTGTCGAGCGCGGAGAACATCACGGCGGGGCCGTCCTTGTCCTTGATGCGCTGGGTGCGGTCGAAGGAGTACTTGACGTCCTTGGAGGTCAGCGCGTCACCGTTGCTGAAGGTGAGGCCGTCCTTGAGGGTGCAGCGGTAGACCTTGCTGTCGGTGTCGGTGAAGGCGCAGCGTTCGGCCGCCTCCGGCTCGGGGGTGGTGCCGCCCTTCGGGAAGCTCAGCAGGGACTGGAAAACATTGTTGAACAGCAGCCAGGACCCGGGGTCGTAACCGGCTGCGGGGTCGGTGGCCTTGACCTTGTCCGTCATTCCCATGACCACGGGCTCGCCGCTGCCGGCGGCCCCTGAGTTGTCCGTACCGCACCCTGCGAGCGCGAGGAGGGCTGTTGCCAGCCCCGCTCGCATCGGGGCGGCCAGCCACTGGTCACGCTTCCTCACTACTGTCCTCACGATCTGGGTGGTGCTTGTTCGAGCCACGGCGGGGAGACCGCGGCGATGGTGCTGTGGTGGTTTTCTGGGCCCGCGCGTCAGTCGGCGACGCCGCGGCTGAGCTCCCAAATCTGCAGGCCGGAGGCGGAGTTGAGGGCCCACTGGATGCCGGTGATGTCATCGCGGGCGGCGACGTACTGCTTGCCCTGCCAGAGCGGGAGGAGCGGTACGTCCTCGGCGATGATGTCCTGCGCCTGCTTGAAGGCGGTCCCGGCGGCGTTGCGGTCGGTCTGCTGGCGGCTGGCCGGGATCAGCTGCGACTCGACCTTGCTGTTGCGGTACGGGGAGCCGAGCCAGTTCTGCTTCCCGATGAACGGCGCGATGTAGTTGTCGGCGTCCGGGATGTCGGGGAACCAGCCCATGTTGTAGACGGTGTACTTGCCGTCCAGGGCGTCGGTGCGGAACTGCTGCCAGCTGTCGATGCCCTTGATGCTGACGTCGAACAGCTTGGTGCTGTTCAGCTGGCGCTGCAGCGTACGGATTTCCTTGACGGTGCTGGAGCCGTAGTGGTTCGTCGTGTACGTGAGGGTGAACTTCACCGGGGTGGTGATGTTCGCCTGCCGCAGGGTCTTGCGGGCGGCCGCGGCGCTGGGGTTCCCGTACTTGTTGAAGAAGGAGTTGATGTGGCCGCTGAGGCCGGTGGGGACCATCGAGAAGAGCGGGTCACCGGTGTAGGAGTAGACGTTGCGCACCAGGTCGGAGCGGTTGACGATCTGCGCCATCGCCTGCCGCACGGCCTTGTCGGAGACGGCCGGGTCCTTGGTGTTGAAGGCGAGGTAGCGGATCTCCTGACCCGGCATCTCCTGAAGCGCGATGTGCTTGTCGCGGGCGTTCTCCAGGCCCCTGACCTGGTCGGGCGACAGACCGCGGTTCATCACGTCGATGTCGCCCTTGCGCAGCGCCTTCTCCGTGGACGCGGAGTCGTCGAAGAAGCGCATCTCGACCTTGTCGTTCTGCACCTTCACCCCGCCCTTGTAGTCGGGGTTCTTGGTGAAGACGGCCTTGGCGATGCGGTTGTTCTTGCGCTCGACCTTGAGGGTGTACGGGCCGGAGCCGACCACGTCGAAGCCGCTGTGGAGGCGGTCCTTGGGGTACACCTCGCTGTCGACGATCGCGGCGGCGGGCGTGGTCAGCTTCTGCGGGAAGGTGGCGTCCGGCTTGCTGAGGTGGAAGACCACCTCGGTGTCGCTGGGCGCCTCGACCTTGTCGATGTCGTTGAGCAAGGACACCGGACCGTTGGTGTTGTTGATGGTCCGCATACGGTCGATGGAGAACTTGACGTCCTGCGCCGTCAGGGCATGGCCGTTCGAAAACTTCAGGCCGCTGCGCAGGGTGCAGCGGTACTGCTCGTTCTGGGTGTCGCGGAACCCGCAGGACTCGGCGGCCTCGGGCACCGGAGCGGTACCGGACCGGGGCAGCCGCATCAGCGTCTGAAGGGTGCTGCGCATCACGTTCCAGGCGTCGACGTCGTAGGCCTGGGACGGGTCGAGCGGAGCGGGCGCCGCCTTGGTGGCCTCGATGTGGGTGGCCACCCCCACGACGATCGGATCGCCGCCATCGCCCGCGCCGTCCGTGCTGCCACAGGCTGCGAGTACGGGGGCGAGGAGACCGGCCAGCGCCGGCAGCACCAGGGTCTTGCGATTCATCGTCGGCAGGTTCCTTATCAGCGCAGAGGTGTTGCTCGCGTCGACATTAGTAGGAACGGCCAGCCGCGCTGGGACACAATGGAGTTGTATCGATATGGCACCTGGATAACGATGGCGGGGTGATCGATATCCGGACGGCGGAACGTTTCGCGCGTTGCTCCACCAATCCGGACACTTACCCCCGTAGAAGCCACCGAAGCGGACCCCTGGAACACTTGTTGGGTCCGCTGTCGATGGCCTGGCGCGTGAGAAACGTCACGCGTTCAGGGGTCCGTGGTGGTGCAGCAATTCAGTCAGCGCATTCGTCACGGAAAATGAGCGGGCCGTTCCCCTGAGTTCGGGAGGGCTTTCACCGGAGCACGCTCAGTGCACGCTTCCACGGCTTTCCGTGATGACCGCCCGGAGAAATGGCAGATCGACTTCTTCCAGCGTGCGCACGACCGTACGGCCCAGGGCCGGCGGGATCGGTGTCACCGAGGGCACCGCGACCACCGGGCAGCCCGCTGCCTCGCCCGCCGTCACGCCGGTCAGGGTGTCCTCGACGACGGCGCAGCGCGCCGGGTCCACCCCCAGCCGCGCGGCGGCCGTCAGATACGGGTCCGGGTGCGGTTTGGTGCGGTTCAGGTCATCGCCCGCGAGGGTCAGCCAGAAGTTCTCCGGGCCCAGCGAGTGCAGCATCTGGTCGACGATGGCGCGGTGCGAGGCGGAGACCAGGGCGGTCGGCACCTCATGGGCGGCCAGCTCGGCCAGCAGCCTGCGGGCGCCCGGCATCAGCGGGACGCCCCGCCTGATCCGGGCCAGGAAGGCGGCGTTGAGCAGCACACTGAGCTCGGTCAGGCTGATGTTGACACCGGTGACCTGAATCAGATACCCGGCGCTGCGGGTCATCGGGCCGCCGACCACCACCTCGCGGTGGGCATCGTCGAGAATGTGGCCGAGCTCGGCAAACACCTCTGCCTCCGCCTCCCACCAGAAGCCCTCGGTGTCGACGAGGGTGCCGTCCAGATCGAGGAACACGGCCTGGAGGGTCGCGGCTTCGGCCGTTCGGGTGCCGACTGCGGGGATGCTGCTGGTCATCCATCCACCTCCACTGCGACGTCCCCGAAGGGACGAAAGGGCCGGCCGTCATCCCCGGCTGGGGGAAACGACCGGCCACTACCGGACCGATAAGTGTACGACGGTCCGCGTCGAAACGCGTGGTGACGCAGGTCAGGGCCGTCCGGAGGGTATCCGGACGGCCCTGACCCGCTCACATGGAGTTACCGCGCGTTGAAGTACTTCGCCTCGGGGTGGTGGATGACGATCGCGTCGGTGGACTGCTCCGGGTGCAGCTGGAACTCCTCGGAGAGCTCGACGCCGATCCGCTCCGGCTGCAGCAGGTCGGCGATCTTGGCGCGGTCCTCCAGGTCGGGGCAGGCGCCGTAGCCCAGCGAGAAGCGGGCGCCGCGGTACTTGAGCGCGAACATGTCCTCGACGTCGGCGGGGTCCTCCCCGCCGAAGCCCAGCTCGGCGCGGACCCGGGCGTGCCAGTACTCGGCCAGCGCCTCGGCCAACTGGACGGACAGGCCGTGCAGTTCGAGGTAGTCGCGGTAGGAGTTGGCCTCGAAGAGCTCGGCGGTGGCGCCGCCGATCTTCGAACCGACGGTGACGACCTGCAGTCCGACGACATCGGTCTCGCCGGACTCCTCCGGGCGGAAGTAGTCCGCCAGGCAGAGCCGCCGGCCGCGGCGCTGGCGCGGGAAGGTGAAGCGGGTGCGCTCGGTGCCGTCCTCGTGCAGCAGGATCAGGTCCTCGCCCTTGGACACGCACGGGAAGTAGCCGTGCACGACGGCGGCTTCCAGCAGATTCTCGGTCTGCAGCTTGTCGAGCCAGCCGCGCAGCCGCGGGCGGCCCTCGGTCTCCACCAGCTCTTCGTACGTGGGTCCGTCGCCGGTGCGCGTCTGCTTGAGGCCCCACTGGCCCTTGAACAGCGCGCCCTCGTCCAGCCAGGACGCGTAGTCGGCGAGCTGGATGCCCTTGACGACCCGGGTGCCCCAGAACGGCGGGGTCGGCACGGGGTTGTCGATGGCGACGTCGGAGCGCACCGCGCCCTCGGGCTCCTCGACCTCAAGAACCGCGGTGTCCCGCTTCGGCACGCGGCGCTGCTTGAGTTCGGGGAGGCTGGCGCCGGGCACTCCGCGCTTGACGGCGATCAGGGCGTCCATCAGGCGCAGGCCCTCGAACGCATCGCGGGCGTAGCGGACTTCGCCCTCGTAGATCTCGTGCAGGTCCTGCTCGACGTAGGCGCGGGTGAGGGCCGCGCCGCCCAGAATGACGGGGAAGTCGGCCGCCATCTTGCGCTGGTTGAGCTCCTCCAGGTTCTCCTTCATGATCACCGTGGACTTGACCAGCAGACCGGACATGCCGATGACATCGGCCCTGTGCTCCTCGGCGGCCTCCAGGATCGCGGAGACGGGCTGCTTGATGCCGAGGTTGACGACGTTGTAGCCGTTGTTGGACAGGATGATGTCGACGAGGTTCTTGCCGATGTCGTGGACGTCGCCGCGGACGGTGGCCAGCACGATGGTGCCCTTGCCCTCGTCGTCGGACTTCTCCATGTGCGGCTCCAGGAAGGCCACCGCGCTCTTCATGACCTCGGCGGACTGCAGCACGAACGGCAGCTGCATCTGGCCGGAGCCGAAGAGCTCGCCGACGACCTTCATGCCCTCCAGGAGGGTGTCGTTGACGATGTCGAGGGCGGGCCGGTCCTGGAGGGCCTCGTCGAGGTCGGCCTCCAGGCCGTTCTTCTCACCGTCGATGATGCGGCGCTGGAGGCGCTCCTCCAGCGGCAGGGCGAGCAGTTCCTCGGCCCGGCCGGCCTTCATGGACTTGGTGTTGACGCCCTCGAACAGCTCCATCAGCTTCTGCAGCGGGTCATATCCCTCGCTGCGCCGGTCGTGGATCAGGTCGAGAGCGACCTTGACCTGCTCCTCCTCCAGCCGGGCGATCGGCAGGATCTTGCTGGCGTGCACGATGGCCGAGTCCAGGCCGGCCTTGACGCACTCGTCCAGGAAGACGGAGTTGAGGACGATACGGGCGGCCGGGTTGAGGCCGAAGGAGATGTTGGACAGGCCGAGGGTGGTCTGCACGTCCGGGTGGCGGCGCTTGAGTTCGCGGATCGCCTCGATGGTGGCGACGCCGTCCTTGCGGGACTCCTCCTGACCGGTGCAGATGGTGAAGGTCAGACAGTCGATGAGGATGTCGCACTCATGGATGCCCCAGTTGCCGGTCAGGTCGGCGATGAGCCGCTCGGCGATGGCGACCTTGTGCTCGACGGTGCGGGCCTGGCCCTCCTCGTCGATGGTCAGCGCGATCAGCGCCGCGCCGTGCTCGGCCGCCAGCGCGGTGACCTTCGCGAAACGCGACTCGGGACCGTCGCCGTCCTCATAGTTGACGGAGTTGATCACCGCGCGGCCGCCGAGCTTCTCCAGTCCGGCCTGGATGACGTTCAGCTCCGTCGAGTCCAGCACGATGGGGAGGGTGGAGGCGGTGGCGAAGCGGCCGGCCAGCTCCTCCATGTCGGCGACGCCGTCGCGGCCGACGTAGTCGACGCACAGGTCGAGCATGTGCGCGCCCTCGCGGATCTGGTCGCGGGCCATCTCCACACAGTCGTCCCAGCGGCCCGCCAGCATCGCCTCACGGAACTTCTTCGACCCGTTGGCGTTGGTGCGCTCACCGATCGCCAGGTAGGAGGTGTCCTGACGGAACGGCACGGTCTGGTAGAGCGAGGCGGCGCCCGGCTCGGGGCGCGGCTCGCGCCGCGTCGGGTCGATGCCGCGGACCCGCTCGACGACCTGCCGCAGATGCTCGGGGGTCGTGCCGCAGCAGCCGCCGACCAGCGAGAGGCCGTACTCGCCCACGAAGGTCTCCTGGGCGTCGGCGAGCTCCGCGGGCGTCAGCGGGTAGTGCGCGCCGTCCTTGCCCAGCACCGGGAGGCCCGCGTTGGGCATACAGGCGAGCGGGATACGGGAGTGCCGGGAGAGGTAGCGCAGGTGCTCGCTCATCTCGGCCGGGCCGGTGGCGCAGTTCAGGCCGATCATGTCGATGCCCAGCGGCTCCAGCGCCGTCAGCGCGGCGCCGATCTCCGAGCCGAGCAGCATGGTGCCGGTCGTCTCGACGGTGACCGAGCAGATCACCGGGAGGTTGCTGCCGGCGGCCTTCAGGGCGCGGCGGGCACCGAGGATGGCGGCCTTGGTCTGCAGCAGGTCCTGGGTGGTCTCCACCAGCAGCGCGTCCGCACCGCCGGCGATCATGCCCTCGGCGTTCTGCTGGTAGGCGTCGCGCAGCGTGACGTAGGGGGCGTGGCCCAGGGTGGGCAGCTTGGTGCCGGGGCCCATGGAGCCGAGGACGTAGCGCTGCTGACCGGTCGAGTCGGTGAACTCGTCGGCGACCTCCCGGGCGATCCGGGCACCGGCCTCGGACAGCTCGAAGACCCGCTCGGCGATGTCGTACTCGGCCAGGGCCGCGAAGTTCGCGCCGAAGGTGTTGGTCTCCACGCAGTCGACGCCGACCGCGAAGTACTCCTCGTGGACCGACCGGACGATGTCGGGCCGGGTGACGTTGAGGATCTCGTTGCAGCCCTCCAGCTGCTGGAAGTCCTCCATGGTCGGGTCCTGCGCCTGCAGCATGGTGCCCATCGCTCCGTCGGCGACCACCACCCGCGAGGCCAGGGCATCACGAAGCGATTCGACGCGGGACGAGCTGATGGACGATGGCGTATTAGAGGCCATGGAGATTGCTCCCGTGGTTGCGACGGCTGTCGGCTTTGCACCCTCCGGGAGAGGGCGCACCCGGCCAGCGTAGCTGCCGGTTCGGTACACGTGTTCCCCGTTCCACGCCGTGGACAGCACTGTTTGACCCCCCTGTCGTGCACTATCCGTGATCGTTGACAGACTCCGGTTCGATCAGCAAGAACTCCGGTTCGCTGACTGGAGTCGGCATGGGCCGATATCGTTCAGCATTGTCGAACCGCTCACTTCGGAGGTTGCCCGATGGCACGCACCATCCAGTCGCTGGAGCGCGCCGCAGCGATGCTGCGGCTGCTCGCAGGAGGGGAACGGCGGCTGGGGCTCTCCGACATCTCCTCCTCACTGGGACTGGCCAAGGGCACCGCCCACGGAATCCTGCGCACACTGCAGCAGGAGGGGTTCGTCGAACAGGACGCCGCCTCGGGCCGCTACCAGCTGGGCGCGGAGCTGCTACGGCTGGGCAACAGCTATCTGGACGTGCACGAGCTGCGCGCCCGGGCCCTGGTATGGACCGACGATCTGGCCCGTTCCAGCGGTGAGGCCGTCTATCTGGGCGTACTGCACCAGCAGGGCGTGCTGATCGTGCATCACGTCTTCCGGCCGGACGACAGCCGGCAGGTGCTGGAGGTGGGCGCGATGCACCCGTTGCACAGCACGGCGCTGGGCAAGGTGCTGTCGGCGTACGACCCGGTGGCGCACAGCGAGGTCGTCGAGGCGGACCGGGAGGCGTTCACCCCGCGCACGGTGACCGGTCTGGGGGACTTCGAGGGGCTGCTGGATCTGACCCGGGCGCGCGGCTGGGCCGCGGATGTCGAGGAGACCTGGGAGGGCGTGGCGTCGGTGGCCGCGCCGATCCACGACCGGCGGCGGATGCCGGTGGGCGCGGTGGGCGTCACAGGAGCGGTGGAACGGCTCTGCCGGGAGGGCGAGCTGCGGCCGGAAATCGTCGCTGCGGTGAGGGATTGCGCGCGTGCAGTGTCCCGGGATCTCGGTGCAGGGCGATTCTGACCAGATTTGCCCCATAAGTTCACCTAAGTTTTTCGCCACGGAGCCCTTGACGGGGTTCCGACGGTGAACAAAACTGCCGTTCGTCGGTCGGCATTGTCGAACACCTAACGGCAATATTCGCTATGGTTGGGCAATGCCGCGGGCCGACCACCGCCCTCTCGGAGGGCGCGGACCACCGGAGGGACCCGGGGTTCGCCTTCCCCTGGACGAAGGACAAAGGAGTCGCGGGTGTCCAGCTCCGACATCTTCATCAGCGAGACCATCGGTACCGCTGTTCTGCTTTTGATGGGTGGTGGCGTCTGCGCCGCCGTCACGTTCAAGCGCTCCAAGGCGTTCAACGCCGGATGGGTCGCCATCACCTTCGGGTGGGGCTTCGCCGTCCTCACGGGTGCATACATCGCCGTGAAGTCCGGCGCGCACCTCAACCCCGCGGTCACCATCGGGCTCGCCATCAAGGGCGGCATCGAATGGAACCAGGTGCCCGTCTACTTCGGCGGCGAAATGCTCGGCGCCATGATCGGCGCGGTGCTGGTCTGGATCGTGTACTACGGACAGTTCCAGGCCCACCTGACAGACCCCGAGGTGCTGGGCGATCACACCAGCGAGGAGGGCCTGGTCGACCCGAAGGCCGCCCCCAAGGCCGGCCCGGTTCTGGGGATCTTCTCCACCGGCCCGGAGATCCGCAACGCCGTGCAGAACCTGGCGACGGAGATCATCGCCACCGTCGTGCTCGTGCTGTCGATCCTCACGCTCGGTCTGAGCGACAACGGCAAGGGCGTCGGCACCATCGGCACGCTGCTGGTCGCACTGGTCGTCGTCGGCATCGGTCTGTCGCTGGGCGGCCCGACCGGGTACGCCATCAACCCGGTCCGCGACCTCGGCCCGCGCATCGTGCACGCGCTTCTGCCGCTGCCGAACAAGGGCGGTTCAGACTGGGGCTACGCGTGGATCCCGGTCGTCGGCCCGCTCATCGGCGGCGCCATCGCCGGAGGCATCTACCAGGTGGCGTTCGCCTGAGCCGCCTGACCGCCCCGCCGCCGCCCGCACAGACTTCTTGGAGCACACCATGAGCGACACCCACAGCACCTCCTCCCACGGGCACGGCCCGTTCATTGCCGCGATCGACCAGGGCACCACGTCCAGCCGCTGCATCGTCTTCGACAAGGACGGCCGGATCGTCTCGGTCGACCAGAAGGAGCACGAGCAGATCTTCCCGAAGCCGGGCTGGGTCGAGCACGACGCTGCCGAGATCTGGACCAACGTCCAGCAGGTCGTCGACAGCGCCGTCGAGAAGGCGGGGATCACCTCCGCCGACGTCAAGGCCATCGGCATCACCAACCAGCGCGAGACCACCGTCCTGTGGGACAAGAACACCGGTGAGCCGGTCCACAACGCCATCGTCTGGCAGGACACCCGCACCGACGCGCTCTGCAAGGAGCTCGGCCGCAATGTCGGCCAGGACCGCTTCCGGCGCGAGACCGGCCTGCCGCTGGCCTCGTACTTCGCCGGTCCGAAGATCCGCTGGCTGCTCGACAACGTCGAGGGCCTGCGCGAGCGCGCCGGGCGCGGCGAGATCCTCTTCGGCACCATGGACTCCTGGGTCATCTGGAACCTGACCGGCGGCGTCAACGGCGGCCACCACGTCACCGACGTCACCAACGCCTCGCGCACCATGCTGATGAACCTCCACACCCTGGAGTGGGACGAGAAGATCCTCGCGTCGATGGACGTCCCGGCCGCCGTGCTGCCGGAGATCAAGTCCTCCTCCGAGGTCTACGGCCACGCCGTCGGCGGTGCGCTGGCCGGCGTCCCGGTCGCCTCTGCGCTCGGTGACCAGCAGGCCGCGCTGTTCGGCCAGACCTGCTTCGAGCAGGGCGAGGCCAAGTCCACGTACGGCACCGGCACCTTCATGCTGATGAACACCGGCCACGAGCCGGTCAACTCCTACAACGGGCTGCTGACCACCGTCGGCTACCGCATCGGCGACCAGCAGCCGGTCTACGCCCTGGAAGGCTCCATCGCCGTCACCGGCTCGCTCGTCCAGTGGATGCGCGACCAGATGGGGCTCATCAACAGCGCGGCCGAGATCGAGACCCTGGCCAGCACGGTCGAGGACAACGGCGGCGCGTACTTCGTACCGGCCTTCTCCGGCCTGTTCGCCCCCTACTGGCGCTCGGACGCGCGCGGCGTCATCGCGGGCCTGACCCGCTATGTCACCAAAGCGCACATCGCGCGCGCCGTTCTTGAGGCCACCGCCTGGCAGACCCGCGAGATCACCGACGCCATGACCAAGGACTCCGGCGTCGAACTGACCGCGCTCAAGGTCGACGGCGGTATGACCTCCAACAACCTGCTGATGCAGACCATCTCGGACTTCCTGGACGCCCCTGTGGTGCGCCCGATGGTCGCCGAGACCACCTGCCTCGGCGCTGCCTACGCGGCCGGACTGGCCGTCGGCTTCTGGTCCAGCACCGACGAGCTGCGCGCCAACTGGCGCCGGGCCGCCGAGTGGACCCCCCGGATGGATGCGGCCACCCGTGACCGCGAGTACAAGAGCTGGCTCAAGGCTGTGGAACGTTCCATGGGCTGGCTCGATGACAGCACTGTCGAGGAGTAAACATGAGCACCCTGCAGAGCGTCCCGGCACTCGGGACGCACCCGGCAGGCGGTTCGCACGCGAGCCGCGCCGAGACTCGGGAGCAGCTTTCCAAGGCGACGTACGACCTCCTGGTGATCGGCGGCGGCATCCTGGGCATTTCCACTGCCTGGCACGCCGCGCAGGCCGGGCTGCGGGTGGCCCTGGTGGACGCCGGTGACTTCGCCGGCGCCACCTCCTCCGCCTCCTCCAAGCTGCTGCACGGCGGTCTGCGCTACCTGCAGACCGGCGCGGTCAAGCTGGTGGCGGAGAACCACTTCGAGCGGCGTGCGGTGTCCCGCCAGGTGGCACCGCACCTCGCCAACCCCCTGACCTTCTACCTGCCCGTCTACAAGGGCGGTCCGCACGGCGCGGCCAAGCTCGGCGCGGGCGTCTTCGCCTACTCCGCGCTGTCCGCGTTCGGCGACGGCGTCGGCCATGTCATATCCCCGGCCAAGGCGCAGCGCGACGTTCCGGAGCTGCGGACGGACAACCTCAAGGCCGTGGCCGTGTACGGCGACGACCAGATGAACGACTCGCGGATGGCCCTGATGACCGTCCGCGCGGCGGTCGAGGCCGGCGCCACGGTCCTCAACCACGCCGAGGTCACCGGTCTGCGCTTCACCCAGGGCCGGGTCACCGGCGCGGAGCTCAAGGACCGGATGGACGGCCAGGAGTTCGGCGTCAACGCCCGCCTGGTGCTCAACGCCACCGGCCCGTGGGTGGACCACCTGCGCAAGATGGAGGACCCGAACGCGGCCCCCTCCATCCGGCTGTCGAAGGGCGCGCACCTGGTCCTCAAGCGCACCGCCCCCTGGAAGGCCGCGCTGGCCACCCCGATCGACAAGTACCGCATCACCTTCGCCCTCCCCTGGGAGGACATGCTGCTGCTGGGCACCACGGACGAGGAGTACGAGGGCGACCCTGCGGACGTCGCGGTCAACGAGAAGGACACCGCCCAGATCCTGGACGAGGCCGCCTTCTCCATCCGCGACCAGCAGCTCTCCCGTGATCTGATCACCTACTCCTTCGCGGGTCTGCGGGTGCTGCCGGGCGGCCCCGGCAACACCTCCAAGGCCAAGCGCGAGACGGTCGTCACCGAGGGCAGCGGCGGCATGCTGTCGGTCGCCGGCGGCAAGTGGACGACCTTCCGGCACATCGGCCGTACGGTCATGAACAAGCTCGCCGCGCTGCCCGGCCACCCGCTGGCCGACGACATGGAGCCGATCGCGCATCTGCCGAAGAAGCTTCCGCTGCCCGGTATCGCCAACCCGAACGCGGTCGCGCACCGGCTGATGGTCGACGGCGGCACGCCCGGCCCGCGGATGGCCCCGGAGACGGCTCGTCACCTCGCCACCCACTACGGCTCGCTGTCCTTCGACATCGCGCGGCTGGCGAACGACAACCCGGCGCTGGCCGAGCGCATCCACCCGGACGCGCCGGAGATCTGGGCGCAGGTCGCCTACGCGCGGGACAACGAGTGGGCCGAGACGGTCGACGATGTGCTGCGCCGCCGTACGACCCTGATGATCCGTGGCCTCGACACGGAGGACGTCCGGGCCAAGGTCAAGGACATGCTGGCGGGCTGACGTCGCGCCATAGCGGCATAGCGGCATAGCGGCATACGTACAGTGACGATGGGGCGGTCCACGGGGGGCCGTCCCATCGCCGTATCCGCGTGCCGTCGCGGGGCCGGGGCGGGCCGGGGCAGCCCCCGCGGTCACTGTCAGTGGCGGCTGCCATGATGTGCACCGAGACGCATCAACGGGGGGATGGCGATGGCTCGGCGACGATGGCGACGTACGGCGAAGTGGGCGGCCTGGGTGGTGGCCGTGCTGGTCGTGCTGCCGGTGACCCTGGCGGCGACGGCGCTGCGTGCCCAGTACGCGGGCGTGGCCGCGCCGGAGGCCACGACGCGCGGGCGGGACGCCTTCTGGCTCGGGCATGCCTGGGTGGACGGGCGGCGGGACGCCTCCGACGTGGCGGCGCTGCGACGGCGCATCGAGGGCACCGGCATCCGTGATCTGTATGTGCACGCCGGGCCGTTGGAGCACGACGGCACCCTGCCGCCGGCCCGCCGCGCCTATCCGCGGGCGCGCTGGCTGATCGCCGCGGTGCACCGCGAGCTGCCGTCGGTGCGGGTGCACGCCTGGCTGGGCGACCGGCTGGTGTACGAGCCGGGCGAGCGGGGCGGGCTGCGGCTGTCGGACGCCGCGGCCCGTGAGGCGATCGTGGCGAGCGCCCGTCAGGTGCTGGCGGAGGGCTTCGCCGGGGTCCATCTGGATGTGGAGCCGCTGCACTCCGACAACCCCGACTATCTGCGGCTGCTGGACCGGCTCGGGCCCGCCGTCCACAGCCGGGGCGGGATCTTGTCCGTAGCGGTCCATCAGATCGATCCGCTGCCCGACCTGCACACGGTCACCAAGGCGGTGACGGGCCATCACAAATGGCTGTCCCAACGGTTCTTCGGGCAGGTGGCGCGCCGGGTCGACCAGATCGCGCTGATGTCGTACGACACCGGATTGCCGACCGAGAGCCTCTACGGCGGCTATCTGGCGCAGCAGACCCGGCTGGCGCTGGAGGCGACCGGGCCGCACACCGATCTGCTGATGGGGCTGCCCTTCTACCACACCGACGACATCGGCCATCACGCGTCGGCGGAGACCGTGCGGGCCGCGGTGCGGGGCATACGGCTGGGGCTGACCCGGGAGGATCTGGGCCGCCGGCGGTTCGGTATGGCGCTGTATGTCGACTTCGCCGCCACGGAGGAGGACTGGGCCGCGTACGGGAGCGGTTGGGGGCGGCGGGACAGGTCATAATGGGCTCAGACATCGGATGTCTGTGACGATATCCGGGCGACAACCGGGCGATGAGATCCGGCGGGTCCGAGCGGGGAGGTCGGCCATGGCGGTCACCGACGAGGCCATCGAGAAGATCAAGGGCATGATCGTCTCCGGCGCGCTGCGGCCGGGCGACCGGCTGCCGAAGGAGAGCGAGCTGGCGGCCGAGCTCGGCCTGTCCCGCAACTCGCTGCGCGAGGCGGTCCGCGCGCTCTCCCTCATCCGCATCCTGGATGTGCGCCAGGGCGACGGCACCTACGTCACCAGCCTCGATCCGCAGCTCCTGCTGGAGGCCATGAGTTTCGTGGTGGACTTCCACCGCGATGACACGGTGCTGGAGTTCCTCGCCGTCCGCCGGATCCTGGAGCCGGCCGCCACGGCGATGGCGGCCGGCCGGATCGGGCCGACGGAACTGGACGTCCTGGAAGTCCAGTTGAACGCGCTGGGGCCCAACCCCTCGGTCGAGGATCTGGTCGCCTGCGATCTGGAGTTCCACCGCGGCATCGTCGCGGCGTCCGGCAACTCCGTGCTCTGCTCGCTGTTGGACGGGCTGTCCGGCCCGACCACCCGGGCCAGGATCTGGCGCGGGCTGACGCAGAAGGACGCGGTGACCCGCACTCTCACCGAGCATCGTGCGATCCTCGGGGCGCTGCGCGACCGGGACGCGGAGGCGGCGCGGGCCTGGGCGACGGTGCATATCGCCAGCGTGGAGCAGTGGTTGCGCTCGTCGCTGTGACGCTCCCCGCCGCCACGCGAGTCGGCGGCAGCCGTGCCCGCGCGACTGCCCGCGGCCGTCTCCGTGACGCTCAGACGGCGAAGCCGCCGTCGACCGCGATCGAGGCGCCCGTGATGTAGCGCCCGCCGTCGCCCGCCAGATGGGCCACGGTCGCCGCGACATCCGAGGCCTGGCCGTACGCCCCGAGTGCGGTCAGCCCCGCCTGCATCTCCGCGCTCTCGCCGTCGGCCGGGTTCATATCGGTGTCGATGGGGCCCGGGTGCACGAGGTTGGCGGTGATGCCGCGCGGCCCCAGCTCCCTGGCCAGGGTCTTGGTGAGGCCGGTGAGCGCGGCCTTGCTGGTGGCGTAGAGGGTGCCGCCGGGGAAGGCGACCCGCTCGGCCATGCAGCTGCCGATGGAGATGATCCGCCCGCCCTCGGTCAGATGCGCGGCCGCGGCCTGCGCCGCCAGGAACGGCGCGCGGACATTGGTCCGCAGCACCCGGTCGACATCGTCCAGGGAGATCGTCTCGAACGGCCCCAGCACACCGACACCCGCGTTGTTGACCAGGATGTCCAGCCGCCCGAACCGCTCGACGGTGCCGGCCACCGAGGCCCAGACCTCTTCCGCGTCGCCGCTGTCGGCGCGTACCGCCCAGGCCTGACCGCCGGCCCGCTCGATCTCCTTGACGACCTGGTCCGCGCTGTCCGGCCGGCTCCGGTACGTCAGGGCCACCGCCGCACCGTCCGCGGCCAGCCGCAGCGCCGTCGCCGCGCCGATCCCCCGGCTGCCGCCGGTCACCAGGGCCACCTTGCCGGCGAGCGGCCGGGTGCCGCTCCCCGCTGCCGCCGTAGCCGTCGCCGTCGTCGCCGCCGTCATCTCGGTCGCCGTCATCGTCATCACCTTCGTATCGAGTCGGTAAGCGCCCCGCGTCGCTCCGCGGTACGACTCGATCCTCCGGCGCGACGCGACCCAAAACCGGCGGAATCCGGACGCCGTGCCGGCGGCCCGGCACCGCACCTAGGCGGCCCGGCACCGCCCCTACGGCGCCCCGATCCCGTACACCCGCCCGGCCGTGCCCCCGAAGACGGCCGACCGCTCCGCGGCGCCGAGCCGGCCGGTGGCGGACTCCGCGAGCGCCACCACGTCCTCGTAGCCGGCGGCCAGCGTGCAGACCGGCCAGTCGGAGCCGAACATCACCCGGTCGGGGCCGAAGACGTCCAGGACATGGCGGGCGTAGGGCAGGATCTGCTGCGGCCGCCAGGCGTCCCAGTCGGCCTCGGTGACCAGCCCGGACAGCTTGCAGCTGAGGTTGGGCAGCCGGCCGAGGCCGCTGATCGCGTCCGCCCAGGGCTGCCAGTCGCCCTGGGCGACCGCCGGTTTGGCGGCGTGGTCCAGCACGAAGGCCAGCTGCGGCAGGGCGCGTACGGCGGTGTGCGCGGCGGCCAGTTCGCGCGGGGTGACCAGCAGGTCGTAGACCAGCCCGGCGTCGGCCAGCGCGCCCAGGCCGCGCAGCACGTCGGGGCGGGTGAGCCAGTCGGGGTCCGGCTCGTCCTGCACCTGATGACGGATGCCGACCAGCCCTGCGGGCAGCGCCGCGAGCACCTCGGCGAGCGCCGGATCGGTGAGATCGGCCCAGCCGACGACACCGCGCACCGGCCCCTCCCCTGCCACGAGGGCGAGCAGATCGGCGGTCTCCTCATAGGAGGACGACGACTGGACGAGGACCGTGCCGTCGACGGCGTGCGCGGTCAGATGCGGGGTGAGGTCGGTCAGCGCGTAGCTGCGGCGGATCGGATCGGCCCAGGGCCCGTCCATCCAGGGCTGCTCGCGCCGGGTCAGGTCCCACAGGTGGTGATGGGCGTCGATACGCATCAGGGGCGCGCTCCGGGGCGGAATCAGTCATTCAGGGGCAGCGGCAGGTCGGGGGCGAGCAGGCCGCGGGCGACGAGCGTATGCCAGAGCGCGTCCGGGATCTCCTGGGTGAACAGCCGGGCGTTCTCGGCCATCTCCTCGGGGGTGGCCGCGCCGACCACGGCGGCGGCGACGGCGGGGTGCCCGAAGGGGAAGCGGAGCGCGGCCGCCTTGAGCGGGACCTCGAAATCGGCACAGACGGCGGCGAGTTGACGTGCCCGGTCGAGCAGCTCGGCGGGGGCCGGGGCGTAGTTGTAGGGCGCGCCGGGTGACGGGTTTGCCAGCAGCCCGGAGTTGTAGACGCCGCCGACCACCACCGAGGTGCCGCGCCGCGCGCACACCGGCAGCAGATCGTCGTGGGCGGTGCGCTCCAGCAGCGTCCAGCGGCCGGCGCAGAGCACCACATCCACATCGAGGTCGGCGACCAGGCGGGCCAGCAGATCGCTGTGGTTCATCCCGAAGCCGATGGCGCGCACCACCTTCTGCGCCCGCAGTTCGGCGAGGGCCGGGAAGCCGGTTTCGTACACCTCGCGCAGATGGTCCTCGACATCGTGCAGAGAGACGATGTCGACGGCGTCCACGCCGAGCCGCTCCAGGGACGCGTCCAGCGTGGCGCGGATGCCGTCGCGGGAGAAGTCGCGTACCCGGGCGCGTGCGGGGGTGTCGACGAAGCCCTCGCCGGCCGCCTCCTCCCCCGGCGCGAGCGGCCGCAGCCGGCGGCCGACCTTGGTGGAGAGGGTGTAGCTGCCGCGGTCCCGGCCGCGCAGCGCCCGGCCGAGCCGCTCCTCGGACAGGCCCAGGCCGTAGTGCGGCGCGGTGTCGAAGTAGCCGGCGCCGGTGGCGAGGGCGGTGTGTACGACGCCGCGCGCCTGTTCCTCGGGGACGGCGCGGTAGAGGTTGCCGAGCGGTGCGCAGCCCAGGCCCAGGGGCGGGACGGTGACACCGGTCCGTCCCAACTCCCGTGGCCCGTGGAGTGGATATCGCATGGCGGGCCTCTCAGTCCTGCTTCTCGCCGCTGGTGAAACGGGAGATGACCAGCGCGATGATGATGATCATGCCGTTGAGGAACTGCGTCCACAGGGGTGGCACCCCGCCCAGCGTCATCACATTGATGACGAGCTGGAGGGTGAGGACGCCGGTGAGCGCGCCGAAGAGGGTGCCGCGGCCGCCCCTGAGGCTGATGCCGCCGATCACCGCGGCGGCGAAGACCTGGAAGATCCAGCCGTTGCCCTGGCTCGCGGAGACCGCCCCGTAGTGGCCGGTGTAGAGGATGCCCGCAAAGGCGGCGAGCACCCCGCCGACGGCGAGCACGATCCAGGTGATGCGGTCCACCCGTACGCCGGCCGCGCGGGCCGCCTCCGGGTTGCCGCCGATGGCGTACAGCGCCCGCCCGTGCCGGAGGTACCCCAGGGCCGCGCCGCCGACGGCGAACAGGGCGAGGCAGATCCAGACGGCGGCGGGGATGCCCAGCCACTCGGCCTTGCCCAGATAGGCGAAGGACTCCGGGACATTGCCGATGGACCGGCCCTCGGAGATGCCCACTTGCAGGCCGCGCAGCATGGTGAGCATGCCGAGGGTGGCGATGAAGCCGTTGACCCGCAGTTTGAGGATGAGGAAGCCGTTGGTGGCGCCGACGGCCGCGCCCACGGCCAGGCACAGCGGGATCGCCGTCCAGGCGGGGAAGAGCTCCAGTCCGGCGAAGCGGGCACCGTGCGCCGGCATCACCAGCCACAGGGCGATCACCGGCGCCAGGCCGATGGTCGACTCCAGCGACAGGTCCATCCGCCCGCTGATCAGGATGAGCGCCTCGCCGAGCACCAGCAGGCCCAGCTCCGTGGACTGCTGGATGACGCCGATGAGGTTGTCCTGGGTCAGGAACGCGGGCGAGACGATGAAGCCGATGACGCCCAGCACGAAGATCACCGGCACCAGGGAGAAGTCCCGCCAGCGGGCCGGATCGATCCGGGGCCGGCTGCGCACCGGTGGTGCGTCCACCGCCTCGGTGGCCGGTGGCGATGCGGTCTCGGTCATGGCGCGGTTCCTTCCGTTCCTGCCGTGTCCTGCGTGCCCGGGGAGGTTTCGCTCCCCATCCCCTCCATCGCGGCGACCAGTTCGTGGTCGCGCCAGCCGCCGGTGAACTCGGTGGTCACCCGGCCGTGGAAGACCGCCAGCACCCGGTCGCAGATCCGCAGATCGTCCAGTTCGTCGGAGACGATCACGGCGCCGCTGCCGCCGTCCGCGACCTCCCGTACGACGCCCAGCAGCGCGCCCTTGGACTTGACGTCCACGCCGTTGGTGGGCCGGATGGCGACCAGCACCGCGGGTTCGCGGGCCAGCGCACGGGCGATCACGACCTTCTGCTGATTGCCGCCGGAGAGCCCGGAGACCGGCTGGCCCGGCCCGGTCGTCTTGATGTCCAGTGCGGCGATCATCCGCCGGGCGAACGCGCGGGTTCTGGAGGGCAGTACGGTCCCCATCGGGCCGAGTTGGTCGGCGACGGCCAGGGTGGCGTTCTCGGCGACGCTGCGGCCCAGGATGAGGCCCTCGCGGTGCCGGTCCTCGGGGACGTAGCCGATGCCCGCGTCGAGGGCGTGCGGCACGCTGCCCGTACGGACCGGCCGCCCGCGTACCGCGATCCGGCCGCCGTCCGGGGCGCGCAGCCCGACCAGGGTTTCGCCGATCGCGGTGTTCCCGCTGGCCGTGGCGCCCGCGAGCCCCACCACCTCGCCGGCCCGTACGGTCAGGTCCAGCGGCGCGAAGTGCCCGTCCGCCGCCAGCCCTTCGGCCCGCAGCAGCGGCTCCCCCGCCGTCCGCGCCGTCCGCGCCGTCCGCGCCGCGCCCGCCCGCTCACCCGTCATCGCCCCGACGAGGTCGTCCTCGGCCAGCCCCGCGACGGGTGCGGTCAGCACATGCCGGGCGTCACGGAAGACGGTGACGGTGTCGCACAGCTCGTAGACCTCCTGCAGATGGTGCGAGATGAACAAGAAGGCCACCCCCTGGGCGCGCAGGGAGCGCAGCTTGCCGAAGAGCCGGTCGATGCCGCCCGCGTCGAGCCGGGCGGTGGGCTCGTCGAGGATGATCAGCCGGGCGCCGAAGGACAGTGCGCGGGCGATCTCCACGAACTGCCGCTGTTCGACGCCGAGATCCCTGATCCGGGCGGCCGGGTCGACCTCGACGCCGTATTCGGCGAGCAGTTCGCGGGCCCGCTCGCGCAGCGACCGCCAGCGGATGGTGCGCTCGCCGTGGAAGCGGTTGAGATAGAGGTTCTCCGCGACGGTCAGCTCCGGCACGGTCATCGACTTCTGGTAGACGCAGGCGACCTTGCGCTGCCAGGCGGCGGTGTCGCCCCAGCCGGGGGCGGGCTCGTCGCCGAAGGTGACCCGGCCGGCGTCCGGGCGTTCCATGCCGGTCAGTACGGACACCAGGGTGGACTTGCCGGCGCCGTTGCGGCCGACCAGGGCGTGCGCCTCGCCGGGCCGTACGGTCAGACGGGCGCCGTCCAGGGCGACGGTGGGCCCGTAGCGTTTGACGATCCCCTCGGCGTGCACCGCCGCCCGGTCGTCGCTCTCCACGGCCACTACTTCTTCTTCTCCAGCTGATTGGCCCACAGCTTCTTGTCGTCGACGTTGTCCTTGGTGACCAGGGGCGCCGGCAGCTGGTCCTCCAGACCGTTCTTGATCTTCACGATGGTGGAGTCGTGGTCGGTCGGTCCCGGGGTGAAGGTCTTGCCGTCCAGGCCGGCCTTGGCGTAGGAGAGCGCGTACTTGGCGTAGAGGTCGGCGGGCTGGGAGAGGGTGGCGTCGATCTTGCCGGCGCGTATCGCGTCCAGCTCGTCCGGGATGCCGTCGTTGGAGATGACGGTGATGTGTCCGTCGGCGCCGGCCGGCTTGAGACGTTTCTTCTGCTCCAGCAGGGCGAGGGTCGGCTGCAGGAAGGCGCCGCCGGCCTGCATGTAGATGCCGTTGATGTCCGGGTGCTGGGCGAGCAGGCTCTGCAGCTTGGCGGAGGCGACCTCGCCCTTCCAGTCGGTGGCCAGCTCATGCACGGTGATCTTCGGGAACTTCTTCTCCATGCAGGACGCGAACGCCTCCGAGCGGTCCCGCCCGTTGATGGAGCTGAGGTCGCCCTGGAGCTCGGCGACCCGGCCCTTGCCGCCCAGCTGTCTGCCGAGGTATTCGCAGGACTTCTCGCCGTAGGCGCGGTTGTCGGCGCGTACGACCATGTAGACCTTGCCCTCGTCGGGGCGGGTGTCCACGCTCACGACCGGGATCTTCTTCTCCTCCAGGCGCCGCAGTTCGGCGGCGATGGCGCCGGTGTCCTGCGGTGCCATCACGATCGCCTTGGCGCCCTGGTCGGTCAGTGCCTGCACATTGGAGACGACCTTGGCGATGTCGTTCTGCGAGTTGGACAGCGGCAGCGCGGCCGGGCCGCCGTGGTCCAGGTCCTTTTCGAGGTACTGCTGGTAGGAGTTCCAGAAGTCGGTGTCCGTACGGGGCATATCGATGCCGATCGTGCCGCCCGCGGTGTCGCTGCCGCGGTTGCAGCCGGCGAGCGCGGCGGTGGCGAGCACCGCGGCACAGGCCGCCGCGCCGGTCGTACGCAGTCTCATGGGTGGTCCCTCGGTGGTGGTGTGCGGCTGGGGTGCGGGTCGCCCGGTACGGGGCGCAGGGCAGGTCAGGTGGTGGCGGGGCGCAGGCGCAGGCCCTGCATACCGCCGTCGACGGCGAGTGCGGTTCCGGTGATGCCGGAGGCGGACGGGGACGCCAAGTGGGCGATGGCGGCGGCGACTTCGCCGGCGGTGACCATCCGGCCCATCGGCTGGCGGGCGTTGAGGGCTGCGCGTTCGGCGGCCGGGTCGTCGGCCCGGCCGAGCAGCCGGCCGACCCACGGGGTGTCGGTGGTGCCCGGGTTCACACAGTTGACCCGGATGCCCTCGCGGAGGTGGTCGGCGGCCATCGCGAGGGTCAGCGAGAGGACCGCGCCCTTGCCGGCGCTGTAGAGCGCGCGCTGCGGCAGGCCGGCGGTGGCGGCGATGGAGCAGGTGTGGGTGAGGGAAACCCGGCCCGGGGCGTCGGCGGCGGTACGGCGCAGCTGCGGCAGCGCGGCGCGGGCGGTGCGCACCAGCCCCAGGACGTTGACGTCCAGCACCCGGCTCCACTCCGCGTCGTCGTTGTCCTCGACGGTGCCGATGGCGCCGATGCCCACATTGCCGACGAGGGTGTGCAGGGCGCCCAGCTCCCCGACGGCCTCCGCGACGGCGGCCCGCACGGCGGCGTCGGAGGTCACCTCGGCCGTGACCTGGATCGCCCCGGCGGGCGCGCCCGAGGGGTCCCGGTCCAGCACGGCGACCCTGGCGCCGCGCGCCATCAGCAGGGCGGCGGTGGCCGCCCCGATGCCGGAGCCGCCGCCGGTGACGAGGGCGCTCATCCCCTCGAAGTCGGCCGGCTGCCGACCGGTCCACGGTCCGGCGCTCATGCGGAGACCTCCTGCTCGCCGTGCTGCTGGTGGTTGCGGTGGCGCCGGTCGCGCCACACCGGCCCGTCGGGGAAGCGGTGGGCGGCGATCGACGCGGGCTTCATCCGGGCGGAGAATCCGGGTGCGGAGGGGGCGCGGTAGCGGCCCTGTTCGACGACGACCGGGTCGGTGAAGTGGTCGTGCAGATGGTCGACGTACTCGATCACCCGGTCCTCCCAGCTCCCGGACACCGCCACGTAGTCGAACATCGCCAGATGCTGCACCAGCTCGCACAGCCCCACCCCGCCGGCGTGCGGGCACACCGGGACGCCGTACTTCGCCGCCAGCAGCAGGATCGCGAGGTTCTCGTTGACCCCGGCCACCCGCGCGGCGTCGATCTGGACGAAGTCCACGGCGCCGGCCTGCAACAGCTGTTTGAAGACCACCCGGTTGGCGACATGCTCGCCGGTGGCGACCTTCACCGGCTGCCCGGAGCGCACCGCGGCGTGCCCCAGGACGTCGTCCGGGCTGGTCGGCTCCTCGATCCAGTGCGGGGTGTACGGCGCCAGCGCGGTCATCCAGCGGACCGCCTCGGCCACGTCCCAGCGCTGGTTGGCGTCGACGGCGATCCGTACGCCGGGGCCGACCGCGTCCCGGGCCAGCCGCATCCGCCGTTTGTCGTCGTCGAGGTCGGCGCCCACCTTCAGCTTGATCTGCCCGAAGCCGTCGGCCACCGCTTCCTTGGCCAGCCGCACCAGCTTGGTGTCGTCATAGCCGAGCCAGCCGGGCGAGGTGGTGTACGCGGGGTAGCCCTCGGCCCGGAGGCGGGCGGCGCGCTCGGCGCGGCCGGGCTCGGCGGCGCGCAGGATGGCCAGCGCCTCGTCGGGGGTCAGGGCGTCGGAGAGGTAGCGGAAGTCGACGAGCGAGACCAGTTCCTCGGGGGTCAGCGTGGCGAGGAACTCCCACACCGGCAGGCCCGCCCGGCCGGCGGCCAGATCCCAGGCGGCGTTGACCAGCGCACCGGCCGCCATCTGCATCACGCCCTTCTCGGGGCCGAGCCAGCGCAGCTGGGAGTCGTGGGTGAGGTCGTGGTGCAGTGCGGCGAGGTCGGCGGCGGTGGCGGGCGCGGGGCGGCCGACGACGTACGGCGCGAGGGACCGGATCGCGGCGGCCATGACATCGTTGCCGCGCCCTATGGTGAAGCAGAAGCCGTGCCCCTGCGGCCCGCTGCCGGTGTGCAGGACGACATAGGCGGCGGAGTAGTCGGGGTCCGGGTTCATGGCGTCCGAGCCGTCGAGCTGTTCCGAGGTGGGGAAGCGGACGTCGTGGACCTCGAGCTCGGTGACGATGTCGGTTACGGCCATGCGCACGCCCCCTGGGATGTTGCGGGAGAACATCGGAACTAACATCGGACCTTTCCCGGTCGTCCGATGTATAGACCCGTACGCAAGACGGCGTCCAGACCCCGTACGGAAGTTGAGTGAACAGTCCTGGTTACACGTCGGATGAATCGGTACCCGTTCGTACACAGGGGCTGCGGACCGGCACCGCAGAAGCCGTAGTCTTGGTGACGCACGCAATGGAACTGCTGCCGGCGGCCGCCCCAGACGGCCGATCCGGTCGGAAGGAGGCGCTGGGTGATCGAGCTCGAGGGGGTACCCGAGCTGATCGACCCGGTCATGGTGGCCGCGTTCGAAGGCTGGAACGACGCCGGCGACGCCGCCTCCGCCGCGGTCGCACATCTGGACCGGGAATGGAAGGGCGAGGTCTTCGCCGCGCTCGACGCCGAGGACTACTACGACTTCCAGGTCAACCGCCCCACCGTCTTCCTGGACGGCGGCGTACGCAAGATCACGTGGCCGACGACCCGGCTCTCCGTCGTCCGTGTCAGCGATGCGAACGGCAAGGGCCGGGCGCGCGATCTCGTCCTGGTCCGCGGTATCGAGCCCAGCATGCGCTGGCGCTCGTTCTGCAACGAAATCCTGGGCTTCGCCCATGAGTTGGGCGTGGAGATGCTGGTGGTGCTGGGCTCGTTGCTCGGCGACACCCCGCACACCCGTCCGGTCCCCGTCAGCGGGGTCACCTCGGACGCGGATCTCGCGCGCCGGCTGGACCTGGAGGAGTCGCGCTACGAAGGCCCGACGGGCATCGTCGGCATCCTCCAGGAGGCGTGCACCCACGCGGGCGTCCCGGCGGTGAGCCTGTGGGCGGCGGTGCCGCACTATGTCTCCCAGCCGCCCAACCCGAAGGCCAGCCTCGCCCTCCTCAACCGTCTGGAGGACCTGCTCGACATCCGGATTCCGCTCGGCGAGCTGAGCGAGGACGCGCGCGCCTGGCAGCTGGGCGTGGACCAGCTGGCGGCCGAGGACAGCGAGGTCGCCGAGTACGTCCAGTCGCTGGAGGAGGCGCGGGACACCGCGGACCTCCCGGAGGCGTCCGGCGAGGCCATCGCCCGCGAGTTCGAGCGCTATCTGCGCCGCCGCGATCCGCAGGCCGGCCCCGGTGTGGCGACCGAGGGCGGGCTCGGCGAAGGGCGCGACAGCTCCTACCTCCGCGACACCACCAGCGGCCGCACCCGGCCGCCCCGCCCGGTGTCCAAGGAGCCGCGCGAGCCGAAGGACACCGGCAAGGACAAGGGCTCGGCCGACTCCACGGACACGCAGGAGGACGACGGCCCGGAGACCGGCACAAGCTGAGACCGCGGCCCGTCCGCGGCACGGCGAAGGGCGCCGAACCGGCCATCGAGCCGGTTCGGC
>NZ_QUAC01000468.1 GCF_003389455.1 Streptomyces inhibens
CTGCCGTCGGTGCCGCAGTCGGCGAGCAGGGTCATGACGCTGCTGGGGTCGCTGGTGGTCTCGGCGTCGGCGGCGCGGGTCAGTACGGGCTTGAGTGCGGTGGCGTTCATGGTGGTTCTCCCTGGTCCTGGGCTGCGGCCGCGGGCTTCTGCCGTGGCTTCGTGACTACGACTCTAGGCAGCCAATAGACCTGTCGCAGGGTGCACTTCTGCGCCAAAAGTATGGGTCAATTCAGTTCCCGTCGCGAGCCGGCAGGGCTCAACATCTGAGGATTCAAGCGCCGGTTCACTGCCACGTCGTAGCAGCGCGCGGGCCTCAAACCCCGCGCGCCCGAAGCCCCCTGCATTCGCGCCGAGTTCCGGCCGTGCGGGGTCTCACGGTTTCGATCGCGCGAGAAAAGGATCTGCGGCGGATGGTGGTCAACATCGCGGAATATCCGGTTCCGCGGCGAAGTGCGACGGGGCATGAGCACGATCGCCGCCGTTGAATCCTGCACCTTCGCCCAGGTGTTGTCTCGTTCGTTGCCTGATTCGCCGGTGCAACTTGATGATCCGCTCGTCCCTGCCAGCATGTGGCGGCGCGGGCCGACCGTCGGCGCGCCGGCTTGAAGAACCGAATCTTCTGCGGCCCTGCCCCGGAAGAGGAGCCGAGACGAACAGAGGAGTGGAACATGTCCCATCCCACCCGACGCCAGGTGCTGCACGGCAGCGCCGCGGCCCTGGCCGGGGCGGCGCTCGCCGCACCGGTCGCCTTCGCGGACACCGCTACCGCCCGCCCCGCCGACGGCCACCGACGCTTAGCGGGGCACGGGCACTCCGGTGGTCACGAGATGCCGGAGCCCTTCGACGAGATGTACCAGGGCCGCCACATCGAGGGCTGGCCGGCAGACGAGGGAGGTTCGGAGAACGGAGGCCACGGGGATCACCACGCCGGCCCAGCCAGCCCGCACGAGGGCATGGACTTCGTCGTCCGCATCGACAACGACGACCTCCATGTGATGCGGAACGCGGACGGCACCTGGATAAGCCTGGTGAACCACTACGAGACGTTCACCACGCCACGCGCCTTGGCGCGCGCCGCCGTTCGTGAACTCCAGGGCGCCGACCTGGTCCCCGTCGTAACCGGCTGAGGCCTGCCCCCTGACCGTCCCCCCACCGAGGAGTCCTCGACATGGCAGTCCGGAAGAACCAGGCGGACCTCACCGCCACCGAGAAGCGGAACTTCGTCGATGCGGTGCTGGAGCTCAAGCGCACCGGCCGCTACGACGAGTTCATCAGCACCCACAACGCCTTCATCATCGGTGACACCGACGACGGAGAGCGGACCGGCCACCGGTCACCGTCATTCCTTCCCTGGCACCGCAGGTTCCTGCTGCAGTTCGAACAAGCCCTGCAGAGCATCACGCCGTCGGTCATGCTGCCTTACTGGGACTGGACCGCCGACCGCACACCCCGCAGCTCCCTGTGGGCCGACGACTTCCTCGGCGGTGACGGGCGGAGCGGCGACGGCCGGGTGAACTCGGGGCCGTTCGCCTTCGGGAACGGCAACTGGCCGATGAACATACGGGTGGACGGCCGGACGTTCCTGCGCCGCTCGCTCGGCACCGGGGTCCGCGAACTGCCGACCCGAGCCGAGGTCGACCGGGTGCTCGCCATGACCGTCTACGACGCCGCCCCCTGGAACAGCTCCTCCGACGGCTTCCGTAACAACATCGAGGGCTGGCGCGGTCCCAACCTGCACAACCGGGTGCACGTCTGGGTCGGCGGGCAGATGACCACCGGCGCCTCGCCCAACGACCCGGTCTTCTGGCTGCACCACTGCTTCATCGACAAGCTCTGGGCCGAATGGCAGAGGATGCACCCCAAGTCGGGGTATCTGCCGACCGGCAACACACCCGATGTCGTCGACCTCCACGACACGATGAAGCCATGGAACGACGTCACCCCGGCGGACCTGCTGGACCACACCAAGTTCTACGATTATGCATGACAGGTCCCTGACATATGCCGTGACAGAGACCTGACCGCGGCACCGTCCGGGGCCGGACCGCGGCACCAGAACCCGTCCGCCTCCGCGGGCCGCCCTGGACTCAACCGTTTGCCGTGCTCACCAGCATGCTGCCGGCGTGCGAAAACGTGCACCGCGCTTCCCGGGCAATCGAACCCGCCCCGCGGGGCATCGCCCCGATGAGGCTCTGGGACGCTCCCGGGGCGGCCTGGCGACGAAGATGCACCTGGCCAGTGAGGGCGGCCGACAAGGCGTACTCATCTCGCCGCAACCGTCGTTACCTGCGACGACGGCAGATTCGGCACGTCATTCCGGAGCATCGCGACCAGCGGGCCCACCGCCACAACCGAGGCAGCGCAGGTGGTGGGCCCGCCGGCTTCAACCGCGAGGTGTACGCACGTCGGAACGAAGTCGAACCGTGCATCGACGCCCTCAAGAACTTCCGGGCCGTAGGAACCAGGTACGAGAAGAGAGCGCACGTATTTCACGGCACTGTCACCGTCGCAGCGATGCGGCTGCGGCTGCGGCTGCGGCTGCGGCTGCGGCTGCGGCTGCGGCTGCGGCTGCGGCTGCGGCTGCGGCTGCGGCTGCGAACGTATCCCACCGGCCAGCCCCTGGTGCTGCCTCATCGGCGACGACAACCGGCCTCAAAACGCTGCGCGGGCACCCGGGGCATGCACCCTCCCTGGATGTTCAGCGCCTCATGGCGGGCGGAGCAGCGATCAGTGCCATCCCATCTGCCCGGCGCGCGAGACGGCAAGCGTGCAGTGCTTGGCCGTTGAAAGTGAATGCCGAGTCGTGCGCTGCCATCGGGCGCGCAGGGCGGTGAGGTCGGCCGGCCCGCGGTGGCTACCGGTGATGAGCTGGTGCGGGGTGTCGGCGGGTCGTCGGTGAACGCCTCGATCCGCAAGGCGAGGCGTGGGTCTGGCCGAGCAGGGCGCGCTGGTGGTGCCCCTTCCGCCGAACCCGACGAAGGTCGAGCTGCGACCTGGCTTCACTCGGGACCTGCGTGGGTCGACCACCGCGGACGCGGCGACGCGGAGGTACGCATCCGCTCGGCGGCTGACGTCCACGCCGCAAGCGATCTCTTCCGCGGGAGCTTCGATGCTTCGTAGGCCAATGTGGCGCTGCCGCGTCACCTGGCAGCGGGGCCGTCAGGGCGAAGCCGACGTTCGTCGTCGAATGGCCTCGCTGCGGGACCGCTCATTACCACGCGGTATGCATCACGTGACCGACGGTTCACCGATCGTGCCGAACGGATGTGCCGGAACGGCCCCCTGACCACGATCACCTCAAGATCACGCCGCCTCGTCCCGCCCCGCCCCGCCCTGGCCAGGCCAGGCCGTGAAGTCCGACCCGGCGAAGTCCGATGACCGCAGATGACGGGAAAGCGCAGGTGAACCGCCCTTGGCCACGGGTAGGGGTGCGCCTGCAACGAGCACGTCTGGCTCACAAGGCGTATATGTGAAGCCATCGGAAGTACTAACAGGGTGCGGTAATCCAAACCGTGTGGTGGCTCCGTTCCTTCCGGGTTGCGAGCGCGGCCCGGCAGCAGGAGATGCACTGTGAAAGTCCTGCAACCCACGAAGGTGCCGTGGATGCTCGCGGCGCTGGCCCTCGTGGCCGGCGTCCTGCTGGACCTTTTCGCGCCACAGCCGTACACGGGCCTCCCGCTACTGGCCGCCGCACCGCTCGTCGCGGGCGCCACGCTCTCCTTCCGCTCCGCGCTCGCCGTCGTATGTGTCACGTGCGTGGTCTCGGTAGCGGTGGATATCGAACGCGGACGTCCGGCGACGCCATTGTTCGTCGATCTGGCCGTGGTCGGCTTGATCGGCGTGCTGGCCCTCGCGGTCAACCGGCTCATTGTGCGGCAAGGGCGCGATCTGGCGCTGGCCAGGGATGTCGCGGAGGCAGTCCAGCGGGCGGTGCTCCCGGATCCGCCGAGGGAGGCCGGGCCGCTGGCCGTGGCTGCGGGGTATACGGCGGCGCAGGCCGAGGCGCGGATCGGCGGTGATTTCTTCGTGGTGCAGGAGACGCCGTACGGGGTGCGGATGATCATTGGCGATGTGCGGGGCAAAGGTATTGCGGCTGTCGCCGCCGTGTCGGTCGCGATCGGAGCGTTCCGTCAGGAGGCCGAGTACGCTCCCACCTTGGTCGCGCTGGGACAGCGGGTGGACGAGGCGCTGGCCAGGGCCGCGGCCCGGAGCGGCCCGGTGATCTCCACGGAGGGCTTCACCACCGCCGTACTGGCCGAGGTCTCCGCCGAAGGCGAGGTACTGAGCCTGGTGAACCGCGGGCATCCGCCCCCGTACCTGGTGCACGACGGACAGTTCGTACGGCTCGACCCGACCGCCCCGCAGCTGCCCCTCGGGGTGGGGCTGGGCGATATCACCCCTGCGGTCTCCGTGCCTGTCGATGTGGTGCGACTGCCCCCGGGGGCCTCGCTGCTGCTGGTGACTGACGGCGTCACCGAGGCGCGGGACAAGCGGGGGACTTTCTATGATCCGGTCTCCTCAGGGCGCATGCACAGGCGGTTCAGGGACCCCGATGCGCTGGTGGATGCCCTCACCAAAGACGTCGACCGCTGGACCGAGGGCGAACACGAGGACGACATGGCCATCCTGGTGGTCACCAGGCGCCGCCCTCCCCGCGCCGCCTGATGACTCACCTGATGCCGCCGATGAAGGAGTTCATCGCAGCGCCACAAGGACTGGCTGACCGTCTTCCAGCTGTCCTCCTGCCCTCCTACGCCCCCGATCTCAACCCGCAGGAAGGCATCTGGGCCCTGATCAAGCGCGGCATCGGCAACCTCGCGGCCACCAACGACTGACCCCGGCCGGCGCTGCGACCGTCAGCGGTAGACGACCCCTGGGCACCGCTCTGAGCTGGAGTTGCGCCAGTCTTCGGCGGTGCCTTGCCGAGTTCTCTGCACCGGTCCGCACCTGGCACTCGCGTACACGACGGGCCGGCCTTGCTCGCGTTCTCGACGGGGCCCGGACACTGCGCTCTACTGGGCGCGACTGCCGCGGGCGATTACGCGCTGGTCGGCACGCCCGCGTTGACGAGTATCTCGCGCGCTGACAGGGCGGTGCTCTGGGCGGCGGTCAGACCGGAGGCCGCCAGGTGGGCGTCCACGATCCGCAGTCCAGCCCCGTACCCGGCGAAGTCCGGCAGCCCCACGGGCTGCTGCCCCATGCGCTGCGCGGTGGCATCGCCCAGCACATACGCGGTCAGGTTCTGCATCCCGGCCACGTCGATGTCGGCAGTGATCTTTTCGTAGGCGCTGTCCAGTCCGGCGCCGGTCAGCGCCTTCGACCACGGGCCCATGGCCTGCTCGCCGGCCAGCTCCCGCACGAACGCCTCCGCCAGTCCCTCGGCGACGACATATTCTCCCACCGTGACGGTCATCGGGTTCCAGGCCACATTCGCGTAGCGCACGTTGTGGTGGAACTCGTGCGCGGCGCCGTGGCCGATCTTCTTCAGACTCGTGTCGGTCGGCCACATCATCAGATGGATCGCACCCGGGATCCCGCCCATACCGAAGTAGCCGGCACTGCGGACCGTCAGGTGGTCGTCGTCGGGGTCGCCGAGCACCACGACGACGTGCACGGTCTCGGCGTGCTTGATGCCGGGAACCGCACCGCTGATCCGCGCCCACGCGGTGGCGAGAGAGTCCTCGATCTGGTTCCACACCCCCGCGTCCTGCATCTGACGCAGGGCGGGCAGGTACCGTGGGTCCTCACGGTCGAGTCGGAAGCCACTGCCCTGGCGGTGCATCTGGACCAGGTCCATATCACCCACCATGGACATTGCGCTCTGGAGCGGGCTGAGCATTTCTCGTAGGGCGTCGGGCCGCTCCTCCAACGGTCGCTGCAGGAGATCGAGCATGGCGGACGCGGTGTCGTGAACAACAATCTTCATGACTCGGGACCGTAGGGCCTCACGTTACGGGAGGAGCAAGCCGTGTTGACGAGGCCGGCAATTGTGGAGCGTAGCGAGGTCACTGGCCGTCCGGCAGATGCCCGCGGCCAACTGAGCCGATCTTGGTGACATCTATCGCCGGTATGTGTCGACCAAAGCCTGCGGTCGCGGGCGCCGACATCACGCATTTTTAAGTGCAGTTGCTCCTCCACACCGCCCACGGCACCACAACGCCTCGGACTCCGACCGCCCGGACGGTGCGGAGGAGATTCGCGCTGCTCCTCTCAAGGCCGCACTCGCGCAGGATGCACGCGTCGATAATGATCAAGGAACTCCTCCCCCGGTCGCCGCTTCTGATCAAGGGCCTCAGGCGACTGGGAGCAGGGCCACCGATGTGAGCAATACGAGCAGCCGGCGACAGGCGAGACTGCGCTTGGCTCGACGGCGGCCGGCGCCGGACTCCATTCGAGTCAGGGAAAGGCGCCAGGAGCCCGATGAGCGGCGGTCCTTGTGGCACCGCGCTGACTGGACGAGGTTGGGCACAGTGGCGGGTGTCGTTGCCGGTATCGGGACCTTGCTGTTCACGGGGTCGCCACGTACTACGACGCGATGGTGTCGCGCGATGAGCTGGAGCAGTCCCGCGAAGACGCCGAGCAGAAGTCCCGCGCTCAGGCTTCGCGAGTCGCGCCTGGGTCGACTACGGAACAGACGGCGACATCCTCCAACTGCACCCGATGAAACGGTCACCTGACCCGCCGCCCGAACACCCCCACCGGCAGGCCGTTGAGAAGGTGGGCCGTGCGAGGTGCGCCGTATCCGACGTCGAAGATGACCAGGATGTCGCGGCCTCCGGGCTTCCAACGGCCGCCGGCGATGAGGTCCTCGACGACGCGGCGGACCTGGGCGGCGGAGAGTCTCAGCGACGTCGTCCTCGGGCGCGAGGCGGACCGTGTTCAGCAGCCGGCACCACGACGTCCGCCCCGATTCGAGCGCGGTGACGAAGGAGTACGGCCAGCGGGAAAGCATCAGATGCTGGTCCCGGCCGCAGCCGAAGGTGTGGCAAAACAACCGCCCCGCACTCGTCGAGGCACAGCCAGTTGCTGACATCGACAGCCAGGACAGACCGGCCGCGGCGGCCCGCGGCTGCGGCAACGCGGCAAGCGTCCGCCGCAACCGCCCGGCGTCGATATGTCCCTGGTTCAGCGCCGCGTACAACGCGCCGTATCCACGGCGGTGTTCGGCCAGCAGCCGCCAGGTCGACCGGCGCCGTCACCGGACCCTTCTCGCAAAGCAAGGCGTCGGTGATCTCGAACAGCGTGCCACCGCGCGCGGTCAGAGATGCGTAGAAGTCACCCCGGAAGCACGACGCTTGGGCGAACGCCTCCCGTCGGACATCATGATGCAGCCGACTCACCTCTGCGGCTTTCGTATGATCGCGGTTCCGTGACGGAACGCATGATCATGCGAGGGCCGTCCGCCTGTCCCCCGAATGCCCAGGTGAGTGGGCATGTACGACTGGCCGTCCGAGACCAGAGGTTAAAAGACCGGCCGAGGGCTTCGAACCACGCCTGTGCGCCACTACGGATCCGGGTCGATCGGCCCCACCCCGCGCCGGGGCCGATCACCGATCCGCTCGGTTCGCTCAGCGCAGATCCAGGCCGAGTTCCTTCTCCAGCACGGTCGCCTGTTCGGGCGTGGCAAAAACGAAGTAGCTCTCGTAATTGGCGTCCCTAAGACGCACGAACTGGACCAGGTAAAACCGGCGCGTGTCGTCGCCGGGGTCGGGATCGACGTGGTCGATGAATTCCATGATCGCCAGGTGGTCGAGGTACTCATCCGACTGGTGCTCGGTCTGTTGGGTCACCAAGACGCCGTTGCGGGCGAACTCCAGGACCTCGCCGTACTCGCCCCCGTGCAGCCTGACGTCGGTGATGGTGACCGCGCCGTCGGTGAGTGCCGCAGCCTCCTCCAGGATGCCCCTGTAGCTCTCCTCCAGATCGTCGACATCGTCCCCGTGGGCCGAGATCGCCACACCGAACGCTTCGAGCGCGTCGGGCACTTCATGGGGTGGCAGCTCATCGTGCGCGAACTCGGCGTACTTCGCGAGCACGCTGTCGACCTTCTCCCGGGGCGCCATGCCCATCCGCGTCAGGAGCGCTCCCACGTGTGCGTACGAGGATGACCTGAACCAGAACAGCACGTCCCACAGACTTTCACCTTCCTCCCGCTTCCCGTCCACCTCCTCCCCGAAGAGCAGCTCACGCAGGCACCCCAGGGGAATCGCCGCGCCCCCGACCCGCTTGTCCGGCTGGTCCACGAACGGCACCTCGGTCCACACGCTTTCCCGTGACCCCGGGGCCCCGGGCTCGGCGTCCGGATCGAACGGGATGTACTGCCACACCGCCCCCTTGTTCCGCCGGATCACCTCGCCCATATACCAGCAGGCGCCCTGCACGAACGGCTCGTCCCGCGAGGCGTCGAATTCCTCCACCGTGGCGAATCGCTGCCTCACGACGGCTTCCAGCCAGTCCAATGTGTCGGGGTGGAAATTCCACCTCCACGCTCCGTTGAACGCGCCCTCGGCCCAGGCGGGGAGCGCTTCCCTCCGCTCGGCCAGCCACGCCGTCAGCACCGGATCCTCCGGCAGCGGTGCCGTGGGGTCCACATGCGGCGTGTGCTCCTTGGCAGGCTCCCACCCCGGAACCGCGTGCTGCCGCGCCGTCACGGCCTGCCGCAGCCGCTCGATCTCCTCGGCGAACGCGGTCCCGGTGCGGACTCGGAGGGCGTACGAGATCAGCAACTTCGGTGCGACGGGCGAGAGTTCCAGTTCCGGGTCCGGCCAGACGACAGGCTGCCCCGGGAGATCATCGACCGGCCGAGTGTTCCAGCCCCAAGCGCCGCCCGCGATGCCGAGCAGGACTTCGCCGAGATAAGCCATCGCACTCTCCACGAACTCCTTCCGCTTCGCGGGGTCTTGGGCGGAGTCGTGGTGCTCCAGCAGGCGCGCCTCCAGAGCGTCAAGCGACTTGGGCGAGTAATCGAAGGGGAAACCCTCACCAAGGAGCACCTTCTCCAACAGCAGCAGCTGATACGGCAGATCGGCGATCCACTTCTGAAGCAGATGCTGCGGGGAGCTCTCCGGCTGTATCTCAAGAACCATGCCGACACTGTAGGGGCGCACACTGACAGCGTCCGTTTCGGCAAGTGGTGAGCCGACGGGAGCTGAACTACCGGACCACAGCCGCAGGTTGTATTGACTCAGCGGGGTTGCGGCTGTGATCGATGTTGGGGTCTTTGACCTGCAAGGCTGCAGGTTGCGAGAGAGCCTGCATTTTGGGTGAGAGAACCTTGGCTCGTCTTTTCGCCTCCGGTGTCGAACGGTGTCCCGAACTCGATCACTCGGCGGGCATTCGCCGGACGTGCGTCGCTGGACGACGCAACAGCCGGGCCGGCACTGGTCCTTGGTGCGCTGCTATCGGGCGCCAACCCGAAGGACCTCGTGCCGCGTGTAGCACACCTTCGAAAGACCGAGCCTCACTCGCCCCCGGGCTCATACCCTGGTCCCTCCGATGCGCAATCGCCATCCGTCTGGGGCTTCGCTCTCCGCACACAACGTCTCATTGCGTTCCTCGGTGCCCTGCGGTCTGGGTCAGGGCTGCGACAGCGGGGCCGTGAGGGCCGTGCCGCAGGCCGCGTGCACGGCGGCCAGGGCGGTGACGACACTCTGGGTCCACGACATCATTGTTCGTTCCCGAATTGTCGGATCGTCGCAGGCCGGGCGGCCGAAGGCACCGCAAGAGCTCTGCTGGGCGAGGAGAAACGCGACGGCGTCGCGGGTGATGCGGTGCTGCGCCCGCCCGGTGCGAGCGGAGTCCCTGACAATGCCGGCAATGTGTCCCAGGTGATAGTTCTTCCAGGCGTCGGGCAAGTCGGTGGCGGCCGTCCCCGGCGCTGAGTGCGGCGCGTCGGCTCCATCGTCGATCAGTGCGGCCGCACGCCGAGGGGAGATCAGCCCCAGGCCGACGAGGCGTTGGACGTTGTACGCCGCCTGCGGCGGAACCCTGTCCAGGAGTTCGACCGCGGCGGCGGTGGACTTGAGGAACATGTCGAGTGACGAGCATGTGATCCCGTGAGCCCGCAGACCGAACGCGAACTCACCCACGACCTCCATCCCGTGTCCCTGCCACACGCCCACGTCCGCGTCCGCGAGACGTTCCGAGAAGTCGAGGAGCAGAGGTCGAGCAAGCTCGGGTTCACCCAGCGCCTCGGCTGCATACGCGACGGCCGCTGCAGCCGGCAAGCACGTGGCCGGGTCGTGGCGCCGACTCGTGTCGGCCAGCCACACCACTGCCCGCCGCAGCGGCTGCTCCACGGTCGAGCGGACCTGCGGCGCAGACTGCCGATCCCTCCGCACCACCCTGGGGCTGCGGTCCAGGAGCGCGGCCAGGGCCGCGACGATGGTGGTGTGGTAGCCGGTGGCCCAGTGTCGGTACGCGTCGTCGCCGTCGGCGAGTCCGGGGTGAACTACACCAGGCGGCCCGTTGACCCGCCCGTCGGCCTCTTGTGCCGCCGCGAGGAACTCCCATGCCCGGCAGGCTTCCTCTGAATCTCTCACCCCGAGGCACAGCAGGCAGCACAGAAGTTCCCCCACCAAGTCGGCATTCTCTTGGCCAAGGGTGAGATCGAGGAGCGCTTCGAGCAGCTCCACCGCCGCACCCGGATCGAAGTCCCTTGGCCAGCGGGGCTCGCGAAGACCGAAGTCCGTGGCGTAGAAGATCGTGTGGGTGATGGCGTAGATGTCGCGGTCGGCGAGCTTGACGACATTCGGGCTGTTGCAGAGCAGGGTGAACGGCAGGACATCGTCCATGGTCGGCAGCGTGTGCTGGACGCCGCACAGCTCCAGGGTGTGCAGCAGATCGAGCTGCCGGTACGGGATCCGCTCGAAGACCGCCGCATATCCTCCGGCCGCGGCCTGAGTGATGACTCGCCGGAACTCCGGGGCCTCGCGTCCGCAGAGTCGGAGTGCCGCATAGGTCCCCGCGTACAGCAGGAGGGCGGCTTCGTCCCGGGCGATCAGCTCCTGGTAGGAGGGGCGGGCCGCGATCCCCTCGACCTGATCGAGGAGGGCCGCGTAATCGTCGTCCAGCGGTTCCGGGTCGAGGCGCGCCCGCAGCCCCACGAGAAAAGCGGTTTCGATGAGGGCTTTGCGGGCGAACAGCACCCGGTCCGTGGCGGCTTCGGCCGGATCGATCAGGTTGCGGCGCGCAGCGAGCCAGGCGACTGCCCGGGTCTCCACCGCGCGCCTTTGTGACGATCCGTCACCGGGTTGCGTCGTGTCCATCGGATGCCTCCCGGCGATCGGCGCAGTCAACGGCTCAGTTGCCCGCAGTGGAGTCGTCGAGGTCCGCGACCTGGTTGGCGACCACAAGGACGTATCGCTCCCAGGCGAGCACGTAGCCGGCCACGTCGTCGATTTGGCTGACCTGATCGACGACTCGCTCGAGCGGAACGCTGAGGTCGACGAGTCCGCTCGTCCTCAGGAAGTCGAGAGCCTTGCGGGCGTCAATCGGAGGGGGAGGGCAGGAGGGCATCAGATGCTCCTTTTGGGTGGTTCGGACAGATATCGCGAGTGTCGCGTTCCGTGACGCTGTTGTCACTATCTGCGCCCAGTGAGGAAAAGCGGCGATTCAATCAACCCTGCTCAGGGGGTCCATCTCATGGCAAAATCACTCTTACGGGCTAATATCACCATCGAGTCAAGGTGACTTCGGCGTGGCACGCAGCGGGGTGCCGAGCGAAGATGTACATTCCGCCGCCCGCCCGATGGCCCATGCAGCTGTGGGCGTACGTGGGCGAGGGTGCGGCAGAAGAGCCACCCCCTTCACCGAGGCGCAGGAGCGGGCGCTGTACGCGTCGTGGCTCCAGGTCGGCCGGATCCTCGGCATCCGCGACCGTGATATGCCGCAGACCGTCGAGGAGTTCTGGCCGTACTACCGCAAGGTCCTCGACAATGAGCTCGAAGCGACCTTGGTGGTACGGGAGTTGATCGCGACGGAGCGGCCGCTGCCGGTCCCGGACCTCGGACTGCGGACCGCGCTAGTGCTTCGACCGTATAGGTTCGCCGGGTTGAGCGATCAAGGCCATGATGATGAGCGATCGGCCTCCCCATCAATTGCCTTGCCCGCTAAGGACCTTGGCGTGTTCGCATCGTCGGCACGGCACTAGAGTGAGACGGTGACCTCTCTGCCGGAAGACATGCCGTCGCTGATCAGCGAAGACGCTCGCGACACGGCCGTGCAGCGCCTACAGGAGGCGTACGCCGAAGGGCACATCTCACACGAGGAGATGGACGAAGGCCTCGACCAGGTGCTCACTGCCAAGGCGCACAGCGAGCTCGTGTCGGTCCTGGCCTCGCTCCCGGAGGAGAATGCGGGCACCACGTCCACGATTGCCGCCGCCGGCGGACGGATCCAGCGGCGCGGCACATGGCGGGTACCGCGGATGCTCAAGGTCGAGTCCGCATTCGGAAGGGTGCACCTCGACTTGTCCCGGGCCGTTTTCGAGCATCCGGTAGTCGACATCGAGCTGCAACTCGGCACCGGCAAGGCCAAGATCACGGTGCCTTGCGACGCGATCGTCGACGTCGAGGATCTGCACACCGGGTGGAAGGACTCGCTCTACAAGACCCGGCGGCGCTCCCGCCCCGGCGGGCCGAGGATCCGGATCTTTGGAACCATGGGGTTCGGACGGCTGAAGATCCGCCACGCGCGGCGTTGAGGCCCCATCCGGCACCAGGACCACCTGTCCGGCACTTCTTCGTCCCCGCTCGACCGGTAATGCTGTGACCTCATAGGGGCGCCAGTTGGGTCAGGCCGCGGTCTTGAGAGGACATCCGCCCCAACGGATGCGTTTCTCACTGCGGATGCGGATGCGGGCGCGTTCTCGGCGTTCGGCGGCCAGGACGTCGCGGTGGCGGGCGTTGGCATTACGCCAGCGCAGGTAAGCGTGCAGGGCCCTGGTCTGGACGGTGTGGTTGGGGTGGTTGGAGTTGGCGATGGTGAACTGTCTCAGTGGTCCGAGGTGGGCCTCGATCGGGTTGGCCCAGGAGGCGTAGGTCGGGGTGAAGCACAACTCGACCTTGTTCTTCTTCGCCCAGCGGCGGATGTCGGTGCCCTTGTGGGCGGACAGGTTGTCCAGGAATACGTAGATCGGGGCGCCGTCAGGTCGGACGGCGCGGATCGACTTCAGCGCGGCGAGCGTGCTGGCGGCGCCCTTCTTGCCGCGGTTGACGCCCCACAGGGTGTCGTCGCCAACCGAGTAACAGCCGTGAAGTGGCGCACCCCGTGGGTGCGGTGATAGGTGGCGGGCACCCGGTCGGGATGCCCCTGCCAGGCCCAGCCCGAGCCCGCAGTGGGCCGGATCCCGAGCGGTCCGAACTCGTCGAACGCGAAGACCCGGTCCGGGAAGCGGTTCAGGACCTCCTCGATCCGGTACAGCTTCGCCTCCCGCTCGGGGGCCGGGGACTCCTTCCATGTCTTGGTGCGCTGGAAGGTGACGCCGCGGCGGGCGAGCAGGCCGCGTAACGCCTCGCGGCCAATGCGGATCACGGCCGTGGACTTTGCGCAGGTAGGCGACAAGTTTGCGCAGTGACCAGCGGGTGAAAGGCTGGCTGAGTTTGGTGGGGCGGGTCGTGGCCGTCTCGACGACAAGGTCCTCGTCGTCACGGTTGAGTTGGCGGGGACGGCCTCCCGCCCACTGAGGGTCCAGGCAGGTCAGACCGATCTCGTTGAACCGGTGGATTACGTCCCTGACAGTGTCCTCGTCGGCCTGCACCAGTTGGGCGATCACCGACACGCGGTTCCCGCCGGCTGAGGCCAGCAGCATCATCGCGCGCCGGTAGCGCACCGGATTGGTGCTGCCGCGAGGCACGATCTGCTGCAGCTTTTGCCCTTCCTGGTCGGTCAGTCTGCGCACGCGGACAGGCTCGGCCACCACCCCTCCAGCGGTCGGATCGGACGTCACCGCACTTCCAACCGCCACGACCACCAGCCCGGCGAACCTATGCGGTCACAGCACTAGCTGCGGTTGCTCCTCCGGCTTACCTGGCCCTGGCTGGGCTTGCTCCTCCGTACGCATGGATCAGTTCCTCGTAGTACGACGGCAGCTCAACACCAAGCGCCTGCTCTGCGGACGTCCAGTGGAGAGCAACTGGAGGACGACGTGTGTCGACATCGGCTCCCGAAATGCCGGTCAGTCGCGGGCGGCGTTCCGGAGGTCCCGCAATGTGGAGCCGAGTGTGCGCAGTGCGGGCGTGGCGTCGATGAGTGCGGCGCGGTCGTCGGCCGGGAGCGTGGCGAGTGCGTCGGCGAAGAGTTCTGCCCAGGCGTTTTCGATCCGCGCCATTCCGTGTTCGGCGTCCATCGTCGGGTACAGCCGCACGGCTCGACGGTCGTGCGGATCGGGTTCGCGGCGGATCAGACCGTGCGCGACCAGGCCGCGCACGGTCGTTGAGTGCCCTCGGCGCGGCCGTTGCTCCCCTGACGGGCGTCGCGGGCGGGCACACAGTCGTGCCGCTGTTCCTCGGCATGCCCCTCTGCGCGCTGATCGCGACGCTTGCGCTGCGGCTGACCAGGTAAGGCCGCGCACCCAGCGCGTCAGGCGCAGCAGTCCCCCGTCTACGCAGCCGGCCGCGCCGCAGCGACCGCGGCCTTGTACGCGTCGAGCGCCGGCCGGGGCTCGCGGCCCAGGAGCGTGCGCAGGGCGTTGTCCCCGATCCCACTGCCGTCCAGGAAGCCGCCGGCGATCGCCGAGTATGTGCTCAGCAGCATCGGCACCTGGTAGGGCAGCGCCTCGCCGGCGCCGATGATTGCCTCGCGGGCCGCGCCGAGCGAGCCGGGTTCGTACGAGCCGCCGATCGCGTCCGCCAGGTCGGCGCCGCCCAGAGGCTGCTCGCCGACGAGCTCGTACACCCGCCCGGCGTGCGGCTCCGGCGCACCGGCTACCCGGGCTGCCACTGCCGCGAGGTCGGCGCGGGCCACCGCGGCCAGGCGGCCCTCGCCCAGCGGCGCCGCGATCGTCCCGTCGGGTCCAGGGGCCGCGATGCCGGCGAGGAACTCGGCGTAGAGCCCGTTGCGCAGGATCGTCCACGCCAACGGGCCGCGCCGGAGGCGTCGTTCGGTCCAGCGGTGGGCCAGCGCGTACGTCAGGTGGTCGCCGTCGCCGCTGAGGCTGGTGTAGACGAGGTGCCGCACGCCCGCATTCTCGGCTGCCGATATCGCCGCGCCGTGGCGGGCGATGACGACATCGTCCTCGCCGTACCCGGCGGAGATGAGCAGCAGGGTGTCCACCCCGGTGAAGTCGAGCGAGGACGGGTCGTCGAAGTCGACGCGCCGCTCGGCGGCGGAGCGGGGGGTGCGGGTGCCGAGGACGACGTCGTCCCGCCCGGCCAGTTCGTCGGCGACGAGCCGTCCGAGCGCGCCGCCTGCACCGGTGATCAGAATCATGAGATATCCCTTCTGAGCTGTGTGTTTCCATAATCGGGAGCGAATCTCGATCGCGTAAGGAGGCACATTGATGTCAGCAGGGCACACCGCGGTAACCACCCCCGTGCCGGGCGAACCCGTCATCGTCTGCGAGACGCCGCAGGACGAGTGCGGGGTGAGGGACGTGCTGGACCGGCTCGGCGACAAGTGGTCCGTATACGTGGTGGTCGAACTCACCTCGGGCATACGGCGTTTCAAGGAGCTTCAGCGCGCCATCCCCGGCAACATCTCGCAGCGCATGCTCACACTCACCGTCCGGCGCCTGGAGCGCGACGGGCTGGTGAAGCGGACCGTGTACCCCACTGTCCCGCCGCAGGTCGAGTACGAGCTGACAGAGATGGGACACAGCCTCACCCACCTCGTCAAAGCCCTGGCGGACTGGTCGATCGCCCACCGACCGGCCATCGCTGCCTCTCATGCGGCCTGGGACGCTGCCCACCCGGGGGCGACTACCACCGCGTGAACGGTACGGGCCCTACGTGCCGACTGCTTCGAAGACCGTCCTGCCGCCAGCACCGTGCCCTCGCGGCCGTCGCCATCTCCGACCTGGCCGGGAAGTCGATGCCGAGCGCGGGCCGCAGGCGATGACCAGGATCCGAGTCGCCTGGCCGGCCACGCGGGGATGCCTGAACACGCCGCGCGGAATGACGGGAGCGAGACGCTCCTGGCCCACGACACCTGTCGGTGGATGAAGCTGAGTTCGGGCGGCAGGCCACGGAAATGGGGCCATGGGGTCGAGTTCGTTGCCCTCAGCGCCGAAGAGACGGCGCAGGCGGGCATCCTGGTCGGCTATCAGGGGCCCGTGCTGTCCGAGTCGTTCCACCAGCGGGCGAGTGCACCGCCGGGGCGAAGCGCCGGGAGGGCTTCTGGGACGGACTTGCGCGGTTCGGTCCAGTGCCAGGCTTGGGCAGAGGCGAGGAATCACTCTGTGTCCCGAGTGGACCGGGTACCCACAGTGGTACTAACGGTGGTACCTACGGTGGAGCGCACGTGGGTACCCACGTTGGTACCTACGGTGGAACCACCGTGTACGCCCTTTCTCATGCGGGCGCCGAAGGGTGGCCCCTGCCCAGTGGGTTTTCCAACCTGGAAATTTCGCCCCTTGTTGCGGGCTGCCACACCCAGTGGAGAGCCCGTCACCCGTTAAGATGCCCCGAGAATGCGCACAGATACCCCATATAGGGCGCGATCGTCCTTTGGCTCACCGGCTGTCCCGCACGGGGAGTCGCAGTGGGGTCCGCTCGGGGATTGCGCATTCCTGGCCGGTCGGCCGGGTGCGGTCACGGCGTTCATGGCGTCTGGCCGGTGCCGGGACGCCTGCGGCCTTTTGGGCCGGGTGGTCCGTGGTCCCACGCCGGTGTGCGAACAGGGCATCCAGAGGGAGAGGACGCTGCGTGAGCGTGCAACGGGTGGGCATCGTCGTCCACGGGGGCCGTCCCGGCGCCGTGGCGGCCGCCGACGTCGTCCGACGGTGGTGCGAACGGCAGGATGTCGGCTGCGTCGCCATCGACGTGTGGAGTCAGGACGAACAACGGCGGGATGCCGGGGAGGAGGTCGTCGCGGCCGGCGGCCCCGACCTGATCGTCACGCTCGGAGGGGACGGCACCTTCCTCCGCGGAGCACGCCTGGCCGCACAGAACGACGCCCTGGTCCTCGGGGTCGACCTGGGCACCCTCGGCTTCCTGACCGAGGTCCCGGCCGACGACGTCGAGTACGCACTGGACACCATCCACCGCGGCCAAGTGAACGTCGAGACCCGCCTGATGCTGACGATGCGGGCGTCCCGGCCGCTGGGACTCCCCGAGGGGATGGAGGCCCTCCTGCGCTACGGCCGGGGCCCCGCGCTCCCGCCTCCGCTGGTGCGCCCCGAGTGTGCCATCGCCCTGGACTGGGGTGTGGCCCTGAACGTGACAGCCCTCAACGACATCGTCCTGGAGAAACTGGCACGCGACCGGCAGGTCTCCCTCGGTGTCTATCTCTCGGGCCGACTGCTCGCCTCCTACTCCGCCGACGCCGTCCTGGTCGCCACACCCACCGGTTCCACCGCCTACAGCTTCGCCGCCGGCGGCCCCGTCATCTCCCCCGCGGCCGACGCCATCGTCTTCACCCCCGTCGCCCCGCACATGACCTTCAACCGTTCGGTGGTCGCCGCCCCCGACGAAGCCGTCGCCCTACGCGTCCTGGGACACTCCGGCCGCGCGGCGGTGAGCGTCGACGGCCAGTTGCGCGGCGTCCTGGATCCGGGGGACTGGATCGGCGTCTACGCGGCTCCCCAGCGCCTACGCGTCGTGCGGCTCGGACCGACCGACTTCTACGGCAGGCTGCGTGAACGCATGCGCCTGACCGACGCCCCCGCGACAGCTGACGCCGACATCACCCCCATGTGGCCCCACACCACCCCACCCCCCGAAGACCTCGCACACCTGCGCCTTCCGCCCCTGCCCGCGGACGTCGACTGATCCGAACCCCAACCGGCCGGCCCTTACCGGCTCCCTCCGTCCTTGAGATTCACCGTTCGGTCGTCATGGAGCTCGCTGAACAGCTGCCTCGCCCGCGCCCTGTCCCAAAGCACGGCGCTGCCCTTGGAGGTGGGGAATCCAAGGCTGGCCACGGGGACGTTGAGCTGCCTGCCGCGGCCGCCGGTGACCCCGTGGACCGCCCGGAACATCGATACGAGATCCAGCAAGCCGGTGTCCCGGTCGACAACGAGCGTATCCAGCCCGGCGTTCAGGGCGGAGTACAACGCGTACGGGTCGAGCATCGTGCCGGGCGACCCTGCCCGGTGGGCGAGGGCGGAGAGGAACTTCTGCTGATTGCGGGTGCGGCCCAGGTCACCCTTGGCCTCCTGGTGGCGCTGGCGGACGAAGGCGAGCGCTGCGCTGCCGTCGAGGGTTTGGCAGCCCTTCCTGAGGTCGGCACCCGACTTCTTGTCGATCAGGTCCCGTTCAAGGCACATCGGGACCCCGCCGACCGCGTCGACGAGATTGACAAAGCCCGCGAAGCCGACCTCCACGTAGTGGTCGATCGTCAGGCCGGTGTTGTGCTCGATGGTGTTCACGAGCATCTTGGGGCCCCCGAGCGCGAACGCGGCGTTCAGTTTGTTCTTCGCCGGGCCGTGATGTTTGCCGGTCATGGGGCTGGTATAGGCCGGGATGGTCAGCCATGAGTCGCGTGGCAGGCTCACCATCGTGGTGCCGCCCGAGCCGGTGTGCAGCAGGATCATCGAGTCCGTGCGTCGGCCGCCGGCCGATCCTGTGTGCAGATCCTCCTTTTGCCGGTCGGTGAGGCCGTCGCGGCTGTCCGACCCGACGAGGAGGTAATTGGTTCCCTTGCCGGTGTGGTGACGCTGTCCTGGCGTGCCGAGATCGACCTTGTTGTTGAGCCGGCCATCGGCCCAGGCGACGGTGCCGACGGGGATGGCCAGGAGCGTGACGAGCAGTGCTACGGCTATGCGCCGTAGTGGCCGCTTCCGTCGGGAGCGGTGGGTCCGACGCCTCGGGGCGTGACCGGAAGCGCTGCCGCCTGCGTCGGGGGCGGTGCGGCTGCCGCTCCGGCCGGATTTCGTACGGCGGCCGCTCGGGCCGGATTTCGTACGGCGGCCGCTCGAGCCGGATTTCGTACGGCGGCCGCCTGCGTCGGCTCCGGCAGTGGGATGGCGGTTTGCGCCCGGTCGGTTGTACTGCTGCCAGGCCTCGCTCGTCCCTCGCTCTGCTCCCTCCGCCCCGTACGCCGAGTGCCCGGCAGGTTTGCCCGGTCCTGCTGCGGATGTGTCGCCGGCCCCGCGGCCCAGCGCGCTGCTCATGTGCTCACTCTCCTCGGTCATTTCGACGACAGACTGCTCGGGTACGGGACGGGCTCCTTGAGCAGCTGCTGGTTGGCGGTGCCGGAGCGGTGCATGCGATGCCATTTGAGCCGGGTGCCGAGCAGTGCGGTGACCACGGACTGGATGACCACGAGGTACAGCAGCTGCCGGTAGACGAACAGCTGGAGCGGCAAGGCCCACAGCGCACGGAGCCTTTCGTGGTCCAGCCGCAGCGCGTACCCCGCGGTGACCAGCTGAACGGCGAGGAAGCCCAGCCAGACCCCGATGGCCTGTGCGGTGTCGCCGAAGCACACCCCGTACAGGGCGAAGACATCGACGACCGGCGCGAACAGCGGCAGAACGATCTGGAACAGGGCGAGATAGGTGAGCCCACGGCGGCCGAAGCGGCCGGCCGGCCCGACTTCGAGCACAGCGTGGCGGTGCTTCCACATCGACTGGAGGGTTCCGTAGCACCAGCGATAGCGCTGCCGCCACAACTGGCGGACGGTACTTGGCACTTCGGTCCAGGCGATGGCCGTCTCCTCGTAGACCACTCGCCGGCCCACCCGCCACAACGCCATGGTGAGGTCGGTGTCCTCCGCGAGGGTGTCGTCACTGATGCCGCCGATGGCCATCAGCGCGTCCCGGCGGAAGGCGCCGATGGCGCCGGGAACCGTCGGCATGCACTCGAGCACCTCGAACATGCGCCGGTCCAGGTTGAACCCGAGGACGTACTCAAGGTGCTGCCATCTGCCCAGCAGACGGCGCCTGTTGCCCACCTTGGTGTTCCCACTGACTGCACCGATCGTCGGGTCGGCGAGGGGCTGGATGAGGCGGTGGAGGGCATCCGGCTCGAAGACCGTATCCGCGTCGATCATGACGATGATGTCGCAACGCGCGTAGCTCAGGCCCGTGCTGAGCGCCCCGGGCTTACCGGAGTTGGGCTGTTGCACCGTGGTCACCCGCGGATCGCCGATGCCGCGAGCGATCTCCGCGGTCCGGTCCGTCGAGCCGTCATCGATGACGATGATCTGCAGGTCCCGGTGTGTGGAGGCGAGCAGTGAGCGCACGGTGGCCTCGATGCCGGCCTCTTCGTTGTACGCGGGAACCAGCACCGTCACCGGGTCGGTCACCTCGCGCAGCCAGGGCGCACCGGACCGATGCCGGTGCCGGCGTCGCACATGAACGCGGGCGAGGCAGGCGAGCAGCACCAGCCGGAGTATTCCCAGCCCGCCCGCGATTCCCAGTGCCCAGGTCATCGAGCGCGCGAAGGTGTGCCCGATGGACTGCGTCCAGATCAGCGCCCTGCCCTGGACACGCTCGGGCAGGGAGGCCGGCGTGGTGAGCGAGGGCCGCCCGAGCCCGCCCGTGACGGTGGTGAACCGTCCCACCTCCGGATCGGCCAGCAGCTTCGCCGCCTCCTGGTATCCCAGAGAGGTGTGGCTGTATTGCCGCACCACGCCCTGCGGTGGCTTACGGGAGTGGCTGGTAGCGGCGACGAGCAGGTACCCCTGGTCGGAGGCGCGTCGCGCGGCCGACCATTCAGCGCCACACATCGTGTCGGCGGTGGTGGTGTGCGGCAGCCTCAGCAACCGGGTGTTGACGGCCGCGGCCCCAGCCAGGGCGGTCTGGGTGAGGGAGAGTTCCAGCTGGGAGCGGATGAGCGAGGCGCTGCCCAAGTCGCCGCCGGTGTAGGTGTACGAGCCGATCTCGTGGCCCTCGTCGCGGATCCGCCGCACCAGGTCCGGATGGCGGGCCGCCTGGGTTCCGTAGAGGAAGAAGGTCGCATGCGCATGGTGTTCGCGCAGCAGGTCGAGCAGCCGTGGTGTCCATACGGGGTCGGGTCCCCCGTCGAAGGTGAGCGCGGCGGTCCGGTGCGGCATCTGCGCGGTCTCGGCGCTGCCGCCGGTGACACGTAGCACCGGGGCCCCGTTGTCCGCGGATTTCGGTATGGGGCTGGTGCAGGCACGCCGTGTCCGGGCTCCGTCGACCTCGTGGGTGGTCCAGCCTTCGAAGAGCAGTGAGACAGCGACTATGGGGAGGATCAGCAGCAGTAATAACCAGTGCTGGCGTGGGGGGTGACGCAGTGCGTGCCGCCCCTGCCCTGACAACGCCACAGTGGGCCCTTTCTGTCGAGGAGTCATGCCCTGTGCGAGGCGTGCGCCCGCGCAAGCACGGCATGGCGTCAAGCGCGGGCGAACAACGCCTCGGGGCGCGGTACCAGAGAGGCTTCACACCCAGCGGGTGGAGCCCAACGGTTCGGCGTTTCTCACGGGGCAGGGGTGGTGTCGGCGGGGGCGGGGGCCCGGGATGCGTGATGTCCTACGGGCACAGCCGGCCCAGGGGCCCCGGACGGCGCCGGTCGACGGGAGCCGCCCGGGCTGCCGGGTTCATGGTGTCCGGCGCGCTCCGGGAGCGGGTCGGCCTTTCCCGGCGCCGGCTTTGCGTCCGGTTGCAGGAGGCCGCCGAACACGACGGCGAGGAGCACGAGATAACCGGTGCACATGCACCCGACGGTCAACGCTGCGCGCCCCAGGAAGCGTCGACGCCTGCCTGAGCTGTCGACAAATACGGGACGATTCCGTTGCTTACCGGGGCGAATGCTGTGGGGGGTAGCGGTTCGCATGGAGCGTGAGTGTAACCAGATACGCGCGAATGAGAACAGAAAGATCGGCCAGCCTCTTGTCAGCGCCTTCTCGGCCCGATGACGGAGGCAAAGGAGGCGGCGCGAGGGCCGCACTCCTACCCCTCAATTTCACTCTCACTCATCAACATACCTATTCATGCCCGCCAGTTGTCCACTTCGGGCCGGGCCACTGACCGCTAGACCCTTCACACATCGCTCCATGCGCCCCTCATCGAACGGTTCGTACTGTGAAGTAACTCACGCCGCCCACGATAGCGTCGGGCAATTGCACCGTTCAATGGAGGCAATGTTCGTTTTGGGCCTGGGTGCCCAGGAACGGGATACTTGCGCGCTCTGGGGTCGCAGCCACACAGGCAGGGCGGGGCCGAGCCCGCCAAGGCTCGGCGTGCACGCTTACGAGGCGTTCCACGGCCGGCAATACAGAGCCGTGTGAGCACCGTTCACGTCCGCTTGCGGCCGGCAACGGGCCATCCAACTACCAATTACAGCACCCGCAATTACGCATTGGTGGATGGATGGATGCGAAGAATTTCTATCGCCGCGAGATGCCAGGAAAGACGAAAATGTTAGAGGGCGCGCGGGATGCCTCCGACGATACCTGGTACAACGCCCCGGCGCCCCTTTGCTGTCGAGAAGAAGGTAGTACCGACCCCGAGCACTTCCCCCCTTCCATGGGTACGGCACTGACCCCGGAAAATGCAGTCCTTCATTCCGCCTGACTTCTTCGGGATGCCGTCTCCTCAGCCACGCCGACCAGAGAGCATCGACACTTACCCGGCAGCAGGAAATGCTCGGCATGTCACGCCTGGAGCACTGCCAGGTCCGAGATTTACGGCATCATCGACGGAAGCGGTCTGAGGCCGACCTGTGTGGTCGTGCGCTGGTCGGGGCCTCAACCTCCTCCCTGTCGGCAGGAGTGTAGAAAGTGCGCGAGACGTCTACGCCCGGCAGAAGTTGCGGTCGGCGTAGCGGCCCCGGAACCAGGCGAATTCGACGGTGCCGCAGTTCTGGCCCACCGATGACGTCGGCCGGCGTTGACGACGTGCCGTACTCCCCCGTTCTGGCTTGCGGCGTAGCTGGTTCGGAAAAAGGACGCTCAGCAACGGCCCCACTCTCGCCGGCATTTCCGCCCCTTCTGAAGCTCGGCGCCATGGGCGGATAGCCGCCTGTCCGCCTGGCGGCCCTACGCGGCTCGGGTTTTCGCACGATCTCGCGGCTGCCCCGATCCGCGACACCGCCCCCCGGGCCCGCCGAAACGCCTACTCCGCTCACAGCAATGCCACCGGCAGGCGAACTAGTGCGTGAGCAGTTCAACGCCGCCAGCCCGAACGGTCGACCGGCATCGGCAATTCCCGTTTCCCGTACGGCGAACCGTGCACCACCTGATGACCGTCCCATGAACGGCCTTCGCAGCGTTCGGGCGGCCGCCGGGCGCCCGGTCTCCAGCGTGACGACATCCGCCGACGCTGCGAACCTGCCTTGACCTCCAGTGCACTTGATGTTCCACGGGCATCATCGCGTCCTGGTGGTCGCTTGAAGGAGGCGCAGGAGCGTGGCAATCAAACTGCAAGGCCCATGGGAGGACTCCCACGCGAAGGCCGCCGTACGGTGACCGCCGACGGCGGGCTGCCGAGGCGCCCGTGCGGGCTCGGTGGGTCTGGCCAGCGGCTTTGCCGTACGCACAAGCCGCAGCCGCGATGGCGCAGCGCCACGCCGATGAGGTGGGGGCCGTCGGCGAAGTGGCGGGACGAGCGAGGCCGAAACACTGAGCCTTTCAACCTGGCTACGTGGGGCACGGCATGCTGGGCAGTGGCCAAGGCCGCTGTCCAGCGCTGATGAGGGGCCTACGGGGCCGCTCCCCGTGTCCGAGGCGCGGGGCTCATCGCGGGAGCTGGCTCGTGGTCGGCGCTTTCTGCGTGTTGTCAGGCGACGCGGAGGATGCTCTTGCCGTGGGTTGTGCCCTCGGCGAGGTGCTGCACGGCGAGGGCCAGGTCTGCCAGGTCGTACTCTGCGGTGATGTCCACGCGCACCTGGCCGTCGGCGACAAGGCCGAGTGCACGGCGCACACTGTCGGCGAGCCGCTCGGGGCGGGTCTGGCTGAGCAGGTTGCTGTTGTAGGTGACGAGCGATTTGCCGTGCATGAGCAGGTCGTTGGTGTTGGCCAGGACAGGTTCGTAAGTGCTGAGGTTGCCGTATGCCACCAATCGGCCGTGCTCTGCCAGCTGCTTGAGGCTGGTGTGGCGGGTCGAGCCTCCGACCGGGTCGAGGATCACGTCGAACTTCTCGTCGCCGAGCTTGGTCGGGAATTCCTCGCGCAGCAGGAGCTGGTCATAGCCGAACTGAGCGGCGTAGTCGGCCCTGAGGCCATTGCCGACCACGCCGACGATCCGGTCGGCCCCGGCCAGTCGGGCGAACTGGGCGGCGAGCGTGCCCACTCCGCCGGCGGCTGCGTGGATCAGCACGCTCTCGCCAGGCCGCACATGCGCGGCGGTGTTGATCAGGTCGTAGGCGGTCGGTGCGCCCCAGCCGAGACCTGCGGCCGTCCGCAGCGGCAGGTCGCCGATGCCAAACGCGAGAACGGCGGGCGCCAGGACCACCTCGGCGTAGGCGCCTGCCGTGGTCAGTGCAGTGACGGGCTCACCTACACGGCTTGCGTCGACGCCCTCGCCGACCGCGGCGACGTGGCCGGACGCCTCGAAGCCGGGGACGAAGGGACGCCGCACGGGGAAGTGGCCGTCCCGGACCATGGTGTCGCCCCACTGGATCCCGGCGTAGGCGACGCGGATCGCCACCTGGCCGGGGCCGGGGGCGGGCTCATCGAGTTCGGCCACCCGGTAGTGGTCATCGGTGTCGAGAAGGACAGCCTTCATGGTTACAGCCCCCTGTGTTGACTCAGTATCCTTACAGTCGAGAACGGTAGATATATAAGGTTCCTGAGTCAACCCATGAACCTGTCAATGGAGTGGGAGTACGCGGTGGAAGCCCCGAGCGAGAACGACCTCTGCACCCGGATCAGGCGGTCGGAGCAGGCGCTGATGGCGCACCACGAGGCAGTGCTGCGCGCCTACGGGCTGACCATGACTCAGTACACCGTGCTATTGACCCTCTCGCGCGAAGGCGGCATGTCCGGCGCCCAACTGGCCCGCTCCTGCGGGGTGACGCAGCAGAGCATGAGCAGCGTGCTGACCAATATGGAGAGCAAGGAACTCATCCGCCGCGAGACGTCCCCGGTGCACGCCAAGGTGCAGATCGCCACCCTCACCGATGAGGGCCAGGCGCTGCTGGACCGCGCCTACCAGGAGGTGATCATCCTTGAGCGCGCTCTTACCGACGCGTTCACGCCCTCCGAACACGCCGCACTCTGCGAACTTCTGGAACGCGCCACCACCGTCCTGATCCAGCAGACGCGCCACGCGACACCCCCGCCCGCCACCTGAGCCCGCGGCCGCCACACGCGCGGGAGTCCCATCACTGCATACCCGCTTTGGAAGATTCGGTCACCCCGCGTGCGATGCCTGCCTGTTCTGCCGTGCCCGTGGTGCTGACCGCCGCCGAGCGCCACCGCCTGAAGAGGATGACCTACGGCCACAGGCCCCCGCATCAAGGCACGGCAGCGGGCAACCATCGTGCTGCCGGCGGCCCGGGGGCGCCCCAATGCCCGGGTAGCCGAGCCACTCAGACGCGGATGCACGTGGACACGGTGCGCACATGGCGGGGCCGGTTCGCCGCCGGCGGCCTGCCCGCCCTGTCCGACCGCAGGCGCTCGGGCAGGGCG
>NZ_QUAC01000471.1 GCF_003389455.1 Streptomyces inhibens
ACAACACGGTGCCAGAACCCCGGCTGGAGTCTTCGCCCGCACCGGCCAACGACTCCTCGCCCTGGCAGCCGGCATCTGGCACACCTGGACCACCGGCGCCAAGACCAAACGATCCCTGATCGCCTACGACCACTGAGAACATCGGACTCATTCATCTAGGGGTTCGACGGACAGCCCTATCTCCTCGAACAGTTCTCGCGCTGCTGCCTCTGCCAGGATCTCGCCCTCTTCCACGCCCCTCCAGGAGTAGTCCAGCCGTGACCGCTCCCGGGGGCGCCTGGGACACCATGGAACTTGAGCAGCAGGACCCGGTCCATCTCGTCGATGAGCACGACACGAGCAGAGTGCCGGTAATTCGTTTCTTGATCACGCACCTCGCCAGGCTACGACCCGTCAGGCACGCCTTAGGGCGTGTCTGACGGGTCGCAGGGGGCTTTCAGGGGTGTCTCGGGGACTGCTCAGGGGTGATCCCTGATGGCACCTGATGTCGGGCCAGACAGAGTTGTTGGCGGTTCACCGTTTCCTGGCTCTGTGGCCACCATCCTTGGGAGCAGCCCGATGCACCAACGCCCTTCCACCCTCCGCCGCTTGGCCGTGGCCGGCGTGGCCCTCGCCGCGATCACGGCAGGTGCGTGCGTTCCCGTCGTGATGGCGTCTCCTGCGGTTCCGCAGCGGGCGGCGGTCGCCGCCTCGTTCGATCCTGCACCGATGCGAGATCTGCTCACCCGTCTGCCTGATCCTGTTGTCGCCGGTGCACTGGTCAGGGTGGCGGGGGACGGTCAAGCGGTGCCGTGGACCGGAACCGCGGGGGAGGTTTCCCGCGACGCTCACTTCCGTATCGGCAGCGTGACGAAGATCTTCACCAGCACGGTCGTGCTCCAGCTGGCCGCCGAGCACCGGATCGCCATCGACGTGTCCGTCCGGCGCTACCTGCCCGACCTCATCCCGGCCGCATACGGCACAGTCACCGTGCGCGAGCTCCTGGACCACACCAGCGGCCTGCCGGCCCCGGCCGGCATACCCGGGCCTGCCGACGGGCCCGGTTGGTGGCGCAAGAGCGTGTCGCCGCGGGACGTGGTGCGCGATGCCTTCGCAGCCGCCGAGAGCCAAGGGGAGGGGCATCCGTCCAAGCCCGGCAGTGTCCAGCAGTACAACGGCGTCAACACCTTCGTCGCCGGCCTGCTGGTCGAAAAGGTGACCGGCCGAACCTTCAACGACGAACTCACCCGCCGCATCATCCGGCCGCTAGGACTGCGGAACACCAGCCTCCCCTCGTCGGACGACATGTCCATCGCCACACCGCACGCTCGCGTATACGTCGGTACGGACGAGGTGACCGAGCAGAGCCCCTGGGCATGGGCCGAGGGCGGAATGATCTCCACCGCCGCTGATCTGGACCGGTTCATGACCGCCCTGTTCCGCGGCCGACTCCTCCCGCCCGCCCAGCAGAAGCTGGTGTTCACCGTGCCCGACGTGCCCAGCGCGCCCACCAACACGAACTGCATCAACCGAACGAGCTGCTTCAGCGCCGGCGGCCTGATGCGGGTCACACTCGACAACGGCGTCACCGTCTGGGGCAAAACCGGCTCCCTGCCCGGGTGGACCAACGGCGTCTTCACCACCCGCGACCTGAAACGCCGCGTGGCCTACTCCCTCAACCCCACCGGCACCGCCTCCGAACGCCCCTACGTCATGACCATCCTCAACTCCGCCTTTAACAACGCCGACTGAACTGCCAAGGACTGCCCAGCCGGTCATGAGCGCAGCCAGAGGCGTAAGGATGCAACGGCCACGGTGCCGTGGAAGGGATACGCCCACTTGTCAGAGCGGGTGGCCACGGCCCGAAAGCCCTTGAACGCGTCAATCGTGCGCTCGACTTCGTTGCGGCGCTTGCACATCGTGCGGTCGAAGCCTGTGGGTCGGCAGCCTGCGCTGCCTCGGCGTTGGCGGTTGGCCCGTTGGTCTCTGCGCTCGGGAACGGTGTGCTTGATCTGCCGGCATCGCAGGTAACGCCGGTTGCGCCGGAGCTGTATGCCTTGTCACCACCCAGATGATCGGGCCGCGTGCGGGGATGGCCTCCGCCGGGCCTAGGAACCCGAATGCGATCGAGGACCGGGATCAACTGTGGGGCGTCGCCCGACTGACCTGGTGTGATGACGAATGCGAGCGGACGCCGGCCCCCTTCGCTCGCCAGATGGATCTTGCATGTCAACCCGCCCCGGGAGCGACTCAGCGCCTCATCGGAGCGGTGCTGAAGGGGTCGGCGACGCCTGCCCGGAATGCGAGGTGTGCGCTTACGTGCTCCTGCGGCGTGCTGGTGGGCACGGCAGGAGGTGGAGTGCATGCTGACCATGCTCCGTTAGTTGTTGGGTGGCTCGGGAGGGCTGGATGTGGCTGGCCATGCTGTGCCGACCGTGGCTTGACTGGAGTGGCCGTCCGGCCCTCCGGGGCGCCTTGGCCGCCGCTACCGGTCTGGGCCGGCCAAGCGGTCGACCTCATCACCGACCGGCCACCCGCAGCCGACCTCGTTGCGCGCCCTGGCCATGCAGGCCGAGGGCGCGCTGACAAGAGCGGGAAGGCGCTGACCGCAACGCCCGCCGGCCCCTGCCGCAGCCGCGAGCCGGGATCGATGAGCCGCCGGTTGCTGCGACCGTTCACCAATCACGAGCAGTCGGAGAGGTCACTGCGACCCCTGCCCGGTTTGAGGAGGGGACAATACGGGGGGGGAGGGGGGACAGCAACCCGAGTTGGGGGCTGCGACGGCCTTGTGGTCGGCCCGGCCCCCGTGCGCCTGCCTGCCATGCGACCGGCCGGACGACTCCGGCAACACGGCTCGATCGCCTGTCGGTTGGTTGCACCGGCGCGGCGGACAGTCCCCTCTTGTCGGCCGTGGCGTAGGCCGATGGCGCAAACCCGCACGCGCACGGCCGGCCGTATGCCTCATCGGCCACGCCCGTTTTCACGGGTGCGGGGATACGCCGTTGCAGACTCCGGCGTATCCGTGCCTCAAGCTGTGGTTCTCACGGACCCTGCCGGAAGCCGATGTTGTCGTCGATGACTGTGCGCGGCGAAACGGGCAGTTTCTCGGGATGCTCAAGGTCGAGCGTGGTGCATTCGAGCCCGCGATTCCACACCGTTCGCAGGAACTCCTTGACGAACTCCGTGGTCAGTTGCTCTCCGCCGCATCGTCGGTAGCCGAATCCGAACGGCGCATAACCGGCCGTGTCGCAGACCGGGTACGCGGTGCCGTCGACCACTGCGTAGACGGCTCCGAAAGCGCTGTTGGTCACGTCTGCCCGGCGACCGTCGATGACGGTGAACGGTGCGGGTGGGAAAGGACAGCGCGCAAGCCCGGCTTGGCGGCTTCTCGTCTCCGCGTTGTCGGCACTCGTCGGCGCTGCCCGGTACCTGTCGGGATCGAACTCCTCCGGGTTGCGCCAGTGCCGGGGGTCTCGGCTCGCCGAGGCGTGCAGGGTGAGGACATTGCCCAGGCGAGGCTCGGCACCACGTTCGGTGCTCACGGTCGACAGGCTGCCTCCGTTCGGTGAAACCGTGCGGAAGAGCTCCATCACGTAGCGGTCGAGTGGGGTGAACGCGCCGCCGTCCGCCGCGTCCGGGCTGTTCGTCATCGTCTGCTCGAACCACGACCTGACGGCCTTGTCACCGTGGCTCGCGTCCAGCAGCGCCATGGTGCGGTAGATCATGTTGCCCCACTGGCTGAACGCCAGGAAGTTGTGGAAGCACTCGAAGACGATGTCCTCGCGGCGGAAGTGCTCGCCCCCTTGGCCGTTCTTGAGCCAGTAGTGGACGAAGGTGCCCTCCGGGTCGTGGACGTCGCCGTCGATCACTGCCTGCACCCGGCGGTCGATCCACTCCTTGAGCCGCGGGCGCAGTTCGCGCACCCGCATGATGTTCTCGCGCACGATGTCCTCGGTGGGATACCAGTGACCGAGGACGGCGGTGAAGCCGGCGCCGATCGTCCGCACCTCGGCTGGAATGGCCTCGCCGGTGACGCCGAGGTGGAGGTCCCAGTAGAGGTCGAAGTAGTTCTGGTAGTACTCGTGCATCAGCGGCTTGCCGGCGTTGGTCTCGGCGAAGAGCCGGGCGAGGAAGCCGTGGACCTTGGGGGCGTACTTGGCTGCGCAGAGGTCCGGCGTGGTCGCCGAAGCGTAGATCTTCTTGCGCTCGTTGTCCGGTCCTCGCTGGTCGTAGCCCGTGATGAAGACCGTGGTGCCCTCCTTGGGGTCGGGCGCCCACCCGTCGTAGAGCATGCCCCAAAAGTGTGGCGGAGCCGCGTTCTCCTTGCTCAGGGCGAGATCGATCATGGGGAGTGCGGGCCGTTCGCCCACGTACTCGCTGCTCGAGAGGTAGGGCACCACGGCGCGCTCGATGTAGTCCGGGTCGAAGGTCGGCGGAAGCAGTCCGACCCATGCGTTGGGTGTGCTCATGTTTGTTCCCTTTGATCCTTGGGTCAGCTCGGGCAGCCGAGGCGGCGCCGCGGCTCTCCCCGAGCCGTGGTGCAAGGCTGACGCGCAGGCCCTACCGGCCGAAATGGGTCAGGGGCACCAATGTGAAACCAAATGTGGTGTTCCGCGCCCAATGGTCATCCCGCTGCTCGCTCCTAGCGTCGTTCTCACTGACGCAATCGGATCTCCGATCGGAAGGAGCGGAACATGAAGGCGACACATGGCACAGCAGCCGCCTCGGGCCAGACCGTCCCGAGCGGCGCTTTCCCGAGCGGCAACGGAAAGTCGTCCGGGGTGGAGCCGCCGGTACTGGGCGGACCGGAGTACTCCGACTACTACCTGCTGGACAACCTGCTCACCGACGACCAGCGCGCCCTTCGGCAGAAGGTCCGCGAGTTCATGGACCGGGAGGTCACCCCGGTCATCAACCCCTACTGGGAGCGGGCGGAGTTCCCCCACGCACTGGTTCCCAAGCTGGCGCAGCTGGACATCGCCGGCTTTCAAATTTCCGGTAACGGCTGCCCAGGGATGAGCAATGTGACGGCCGGCCTGGTGATTCTCGAACTGGCCCGGGGCGATCTGAGCATCTCGACGTTCGCCGGGGTCCACTCGGCCCTGGCCATGATGTCGATCGCACTGCTGGGCTCGGAGGAGCAGAAGCAGCGCTTCCTGCCGCCGATGGCGCGCCTGGAGAAGATCGGCGCCTTCGGCCTGACCGAGCCCGCGCACGGCACGGACGTGGTCAAGCTGGAGGCGACCGCGCGCCGGGACGGTGACTCCTACGTCCTCAACGGCTACAAGAGGTGGATCGGCAACGCGACCTTCGCCGATTACGTGATCATCTGGGCTCGCGGGGAAGACGGGCATGTGGGCGGCTACGTGGTCGAAAAGGGCACTCCTGGGTTCGACGCCCAGGTCATCAAGGGCAAGATGGCTCTGCGCTGTGTCCAGAACGCGCAGATCTCCCTCACCGACGTCCGGGTGCCCGCCGAGAACCGGCTGGCGAAGGTGAACACCTTCCGCGACACCGAGAAAGTCCTGCTGGCCTCGCGCTTCTGCGTCGCCTGGGAGTCGATCGGCGCCGCCATCGCGGGCTACGAGACGGCTCTGGCCTATGCCAAGCAGCGCAAGCAGTTCGGGATGCCGCTGGCCGCCTTCCAGCTCATCCAGTACCGGCTCTCCCGGATGCTGGCGGACATCACCGACATGCTGTGCATGCAGTACCGGCTCAGCCAGCTCCTGGACGAGGGCGAACACTCGATGCCCCGGGTCGCGCTGGCCAAGATGCACTACACCGAACGAGCCCGGGCCATCCTCGCCGACGCTCGCGACATGCTCGGCGGCAACGGGATCCTGCTCGACTACCACGTCGCCCGGCACCTCTGCGACATCGAGGCCATCGACACGTACGAGGGCACCGACACCGTGCAGGCGCTGATCGTCGGCCGCGACATCACCGGCTACAACGCCTTCGTGCCTGTGGCGCCCAGCCACTGACCCGGTGTGTATCGCGGCGCCCCGTGACAGCGGGGCAATTCCGGGCGCCCGCGCGACCCCACTGAGGACAAGGAGTAGTCATGAGCAACCCGCCCCTCCTGGAGGGACTGCACGTCGTCGATCTCGCGAGCTTCATCGCCGGGCCTGCCGCGGCCACCGTCCTCGGTGACTTCGGCGCCGACGTCGTCAAGGTGGAACCACCGCACGTGGGCGATGCATACCGTTCGCTCAGCCGCATCCCTCCCAACCCCCATGTCGAAGGGGTCAACTACCCCTGGCAGCTGGACAACCGCAACAAGCGCAGCATTGCGCTCAACCTCAAGTCGCCCGGCGCCCGGCCCGTGCTCGAGGGTCTGGTGCGGTGGGCCGATGTGCTGGTGACCAACTTCCCGCCGCGCACGCGGGCCAAGCTGGGCCTGGAGTACGACGCTCTGGCCGCCCTCAACCCCCGGCTGATCTACGCCGATGTCACCGGCTTCGGCGAGGAAGGCCCGGATGCGCATCTGCCCGGCTTCGATGTGACGGCGTACTGGGCGCGCAGCGGCCTGATGGACCTCACACGCCAAAGGGACGTGCCGCCGGCCACGAACGCGTTCGGATCGGGCGATCACTCCACGGCGATGACCCTGTTCGCCGGGATCATGACCGCGCTGTACCGGCGGGAGAAGACCGGCCAGGGCGCACGCGTCACGGCCTCGCTGCTCGCCGAAGGCGCCTGGGCGGCGAGCATGTGGCTGCAAGCCGTACTGGTCGGGGCGAAGCCCCCCCGACCCATCGACCGGTCCGACCCGCCCAACGCGCTCGTGAACATGTACCGCACGGCGGACGACCGCTGGATCGTCCTCGGCTTCGCCAACGAGGACAAGGAGGTCCCGCCGTTCCTCAAGGCCATCGGCCATCCCGAGGCAGCGGAGGACCCGCGCTACGCCGACACCCCGAGCCGCCGCGCCCACGCCCCCGAGATCGTTGCCCTGCTGGACAAGACGTTCGCGACGCGCCCCCTGGCCGAGTGGCGTGAGGTGCTCGACGCCGGGGGCCTCACATACGGAGTCGTCCAGACGCTCGAAGAGTGCGCCCACGACCCCCAGCTCCTCGCCAACCGGGTGTTCGTACCGATCGACGACGGCAGCGACGAGCCGCACCTGACCATCGACAGTCCCTTCCGGCTGGAGCAGGAACAGAAGGTCCGTCCGGGCCCTGCCCCCGATCTGGGCGAACACACCGAGTCCGTGCTCCACGACCTCGGCTTCGACGCCGCCGGAATCGAGGAGCTGCGCAAGGCCGAAGCCGTCGTTTGAAGCCGCAGCTCAGCAGCGCGAGGGAAGAAGGGAAACATCATCATGACCACGGCCAAGGACACGCCGAGCGTACGAACTGAGGAAAACGACGGCATTTTCGTGATCACGATCGACCGGCCGGAGGCCCGCAACGCCATCGACGGGGCCACCGCCAGGGCCCTGGCGGCTGCCGTCGACCGCCTGGAGTCCCGTGACGACCTCAGGGTCGGCATCATCAGCGGGGCCGGCGGCGTCTTCAGCGCCGGCATGGACCTCAAGGCCTTCGCGGCCGGAGACACGCCCATCATCGAAGGACGGGGCTTCGCCGGCATCACCCGCGCCCAGATCAAGACCCCGCTCATCGCCGCCGTCGAGGGTTATGCGCTGGGCGGTGGAACCGAGATGGCGCTTGCCTGCGACATGATCGTGGCCGCGCGGAACGCCACCTTCGGCCAGACCGAGGTCCACTACGGCATCGTGCCGCCCGAAGGAGGCATGGTGCGCCTGCCCGAGCACATCCCGCGCAACATCGCCCTGGAGCTTCTGCTCACCGGCGAGCAGCTGCCCGCCGAGCGCGCCGAGCGATTCGGCCTGGTCAACTACCTCACAGAACCGGGCCAGGCCCTGAAGCGGGCCCTGGAACTGGCCACCAGCATCGCTCGCAACGCGCCCCTGGCCGTGGCAGCCGTCAAACGCGTCGTCAACGAGCGGCGAGCGTTCAGCGACCAGGACGCCTTCGTCGAGCAGGACCGGATCGTCGCACCGGTTCTGGCGTCCCACGACGCGCAGGAGGGCGCCCACGCCTTCGCGGAAAGGCGCTCACCGCACTGGCAGGGCCGCTGATACCGGCCCCGCCCGACAGTGCTTGCGGGCCCCGGCCCAGGGCCCCCGACCAGGCACGGCCACCTCCGCACCGCAAGAAAGGGCGACCAACGATGACCGAGCAACCCACCGTCCGAAGCGTGACCTACGATCTGCTGCGGACCCTCCGCCTCACCACGGTCTTCGGTAATCCCGGCTCCACCGAGCAGCCCTTCCTGCAGGATTTCCCCGAGGACTTCACCTACGTGCTGGCGCTGCAGGAGGCGTCCGTCATTGCGATGGCCGACGCCTTCGCCCAGGTGACGCGTCGCCCGGCACTGGTCAACGTGCACTCCTCGGCCGGGCTGGGAAACGCCGTGGGCAACCTGGTGGCGGCCTACCACGGAAACACGCCCCTCATCATCACCTCGGGACAGCAGCATCGGGAACTCGTGATCGGGGAGCCGTATCTCGGCAACCGGGAGTCCACCACGCTGCCGAAGCCGTGGGTGAAATGGTCCTATGAGCCGGCCCGCGGCGAAGACGTCCCCGAGGCCTTCATGCGGGCCTACGCAGAGGCGTTGCAGCCGCCGGCGGGACCCGTGTACCTGTCGATTCCCATGGACGACTGGAAGCGGCCGCTGTCCGGCTTCACCCGGATCCGGACCGTCAGCGACCGCGTCGCCCCCGACGCGCAGCGCCTGCGGCTGTTCGCCGACCGCATCTCCGCCAGCCGACGTCCCGCGCTGGTCTTCGGGCCGGAGGTGGATCGCGCCGGCGGATGGGACGGGGCCGTGGCCCTGGCGGAGAAGCTGCGCGCTTCCGTCTACGGCGCCCCGCTCCTGGACCGCGCCTCCTTCCCGGAGGACCACTCCCTCTTCCGCGGCCCGCTCGGGATGTCTGTGAAGACCGTCGGCGACCGGCTGACCGGGCACGACCTGGTGGTCGTGATCGGCGCGGAGGTGTTCCGGTACTACCCCTACGTGCCCGGCAACTACCTGCCCGAAGGTACGGAGCTCCTGCAGATCACCAGCGATCCGGGGGTTGCCGCGGCGGCGCGTGTGGGCGACAGCCTCCTGGGCGATCCCGCGACGGCGATCGAGCTGCTCCTGGACATGGTCACGGAGGGATCCGCACGCGCCATGCCCGAGCCGATGGCACGGCCCCGTGAGCTTCCACGGGTGCCCAGCAGCCCCCTTACCCCGCCGGAGGTGTACGCCGCCCTCAGCAGGGTCCGGCCGCCCGACGCGGTCATCGTCAACGAATCGACGTCCACCATGGCCCAGCAGGTCGAGTGGCTTCCGACGGTCAGGTCCGGCTCGTTCTTCGCCACGGCCAGTGGGGGCATCGGCTGGGGCACACCGGCAGCGGTGGGAGTCGCGCTCGGCGACCGGGACAGCGGCGTCGACCGGCCGGTGGTCGGCCTGATCGGCGACGGCTCCTTCCAGTACTCCGTGCAGGCCATCTGGACGGCGGCGCAGCACAACCTCCCGATCGTGTACGTGGTCATGCGCAACCACGAGTACTCCATCCTCAAGTCATTCGCGGTGCTGGAGGAGACTCCGGGCGTTCCGGGACTCGACCTGCCCGGGCTCGACATCGCCTCCGTGGCCCGCGGCTTCGGATGCCGTGCGGTCGACGTAGAGACCACTCAGGACCTGGAGCGGGAGTTCAAGGCGGCCCTGACCGCCGACACCACCACGGTCATCGTGGCCCCCACGCAGCCCCTGAAAGCCATGTTGTAGGGCATGAACCCACACGATCCGAAGCCGTTGGGTCGACTGCGCCTGCGAGCGGGTGGCAAAAAGGCTCGAAAGTCGTCGCCAGCGGGCGCAGCGAGTCGACGGTCCGCCGACGGGTACCTCGGATGTCATCAGCGGCGGCCGATGACGCATTCGTACGGTCGGCCATTTCATTCGGGGCCGGTGCGAAGGAGGGTCGAGCCGAGGTACTGAACGGCGCGCAGCGCGACTTCCAGATCGGTGTGCCCTTTCTGGACCGGGTGCCCCATGATTTCCTCGGCTTTCCGGATGCGGTACTGCACGGTGTTCTTGTGCAGAATTTGAGCGCTGCCGGTAGCGGTATAACTGCAGCCGGTGTCCAGGAAGATCTGCGCGGTCTCCCGAAGCCGTGCGGAGTTCTCGTCATCGACGGCCAACGGGCCCAGGACGCCCCACACCCAAGCGCGCATGTCGTCGATGTTCGTAGCCATCAAGGCGAGGGGAGCGACGGTGGAGAAGTCAGTGAACTGGGGGGCTGGACTGGCCGCTTCCGCAAGTTCCTGCGTGCGCAGTGCCTGCTGGTGTGTGGAGCGGAATCCCTCGATTCCGTAGCCCACGTCCCCAGCACAAACGTGCAGCGAAGGGTCGCTGCGCTCGACCACATTCGACACCTGTTTCCAGGAGACGGCGCGGTGCGAGCCGAGCGGCACCCAAGCCCAGGACAGAATTGCATCTCGGGGGACGAACAGCGGCCTGGCAGGGCAGCCCAGCTTCTGGGCGATCTCGTCGGTGATCCGGTGGAGTCGAGCAAGTCCCTCACCCTCACCCGTCAGCGTGGGCAGCCAGGACACGAGCCCGAGGTGATTCTGCCGGAGCCGGTAACCAAGGGCTGGTTCAGCCGAGTTGAGGTCGATGTCCTTCTCGGCGAGGATGTCTCGCACGCGCGCGGCGCGGGCCGCGGTCTGGCTGAGCAGCCAGTGATCGCGTTCCTGTCGGTAGACCACGATGACATGCTCGGTTACCCGGTCGATGTAACCGAAGCTCACCTGCAGCATGCGTCGGTTGGTCGCCGTGGAGGCATCCCCATCGGCGCCCTGACGGTTGAGTTCGTCCAAACACCACTGCAGAAAACGCCAGTGGCCGATCCTGTAGGCCCTGACCATCGCGTTGAGGGGGATACCCCGCTGAGCCAGCCTCCTGGCGTACTCAAGAGCAGCTGCGGGCCCCTCGATCTTGTCCAGAGCTATGTCGTTCTCGAAAATGTGCAGCAACGTAGCGACATTTTCCGCGATGCTCGCCTGCAGGATTTTAATGACGGTTGCGTCGCCCCTGAGCTCCGGGATCTCTGCAATAACAAACTCCCCTATGTCGCGGCTGACCTCCGGGAGGTGTGACCCTACGTTCTCCGCGACCACGGAAAGTTGTTTTGCGGCCTCTGGATGATCCGCAGCCATACCTCAATCCTACAGGGCGGTCCGTGACCTATCCGCTTCTTGGGGACGCGATAGGCCGCACTCCAGCGAGCCTGCGCGAATACCGCCGAGGTATTGGTTCATCGGCACCAATTCCAACCCGAAGGTCGTACTGCGCGCCCAGTGGTTGTCGTGCGGTCCACGCCTAGCCTCTGGTTACTGACGGGATCCTCCGGCGCGCGATCTGGGGGATCGATTCGCCTTCAAGCCGTTCTTCGGAAACGTCCTAGGGGTGATCGGCGTTGACCGATATTGTCCGATACAGCCTCACGGAGGCGCTGGGCCTTGGAGAGGTGCCCGACTCTGCGAATGCGGTGATCGACGGCGAGGGGACGGCGGTCGGTTGGACGAACACCGCGCAGCGGCTTGTCGGTTACTCGGCCGGGGAGGTGGTGGGCCGGCCCGCCTGGTTCGTGCGGCCGTTTCTCCAGAACGCACTGCACGTATGGGCGGTCTGCGAGCAGCGCCGCGCCCGGGGCAGCTGGTCCGGCACAGCGACGATCCATCACCGCGACGGCCACACACCCCATATAAGCCTGCATGTCTCGCTGTTGTGGGGGCGCGACGGAGCGGTCCACTGGCTCGTCTCCGGCACCAATCCTGCCCCGGGACCCGGCCGTCGCGAGGTGTGCCCGCCGCTTGGTGACCTGGCAACCGATCCGGTGGGGACTGGAGAGTCTGGTCACCGACACAGCGCTGAACGCCGGCGAACTGGTCACCAACGCGATCCGTCACGGCGCCGGGCCCATTGCCCCGCGTCTGATCAAACACCAGCCGCTGAGCTGCGAAGTCTCCGAAGCCGGCAGGACCTGCCCACGCCTTCGTCACACCCGCAGCACAGACGAGGACGGCCGCGGCATCCTCCTCGTCTCCCAGCTGTCGCGAAGGTGGGGCCGGCGCCGGATAACGGGCGGCAAGGTCGTCCGGGCGGAACAAGAGCTGCCCCATCCCGCCGAGGGCGAGAGCGACACCGGCTTCCCTCCCGACCCCGCTGGGGCTGCGTGGCCGAATGACGCAGAAAGCCGAGGAGAGGAGCTGACATGAACCTCGCATCCCACATGGTGAGCAGCGCTCGGACTCATCCGGATCGCGCCGCGCTCCGTCTCGGGGACGCCGCCGTGTCCTATCGCACGCTCGACCAGGGCAGTGCCCGCATGGCCGGACTGCTCCACGACCGTGGCGTGAAGCCCGGTGACCGAGTTGCGATCATGCTGCCCAACGTGCCCGAGTTCGCCCTCGCCTACTTCGGCGTACTCCGGGCCGGCGGCATCGTCGTCCCGATGAACCCCCTGCTCAAGTCCCGCGAGGTCGCCTACTACCTCGGCAACTCAGGCGCCCGACTCCTGTTCGCCTGGCACGCCTTCGCCGACGAGGCACGGACGGGTGCGCAGCAGGCCGAGGCCGAGGCGGTCGTCGTCAGTCCCGGCGCATTCGACGAGCTGCTGGTGTCCGCCCCACCCGTCGAGGACCTGACCGACCGTCACGAGGACGATACAGCGGTGATCCTCTACACCTCGGGGACGACCGGTCAGCCGAAGGGCGCCGAACTGACCCACGCCAACCTCACCCGCAACTGCGACATCGTGGCCGCCGAGCTGCTCCAACTCACCGCCGACGACGTGATATTCGGTGGGCTGCCACTGTTCCACGCGTTCGGACAGACCTGCACCCTCAACGCCGCTGTCGCCTCCGGCGCGTGCCTCACGCTGCTGCCGCGCTTCGACGCGGCGAAGGCACTGGGAATCCTCGACGAGCACGGGGTGACCGTCTTCGCCGGGGTGCCCACGGTATTCAGCAGGCTGTCGCGGCAGCCCGACCGAGACGCCTACGACGTCTCCCGGCTGCGCCTGTCCCTCTGCGGCGGCGCGGCGATGCCGGGTCAGGTACTGCACGCCTTCCAGGACGCGTTCGACTGCGTTGTGCTCGAAGGGTATGGACTGTCGGAGACCTCGCCCGTCGCCTCGTTCAACACCCTGCAGACCGGACCCAAGCCCGGTTCGGTCGGCACCCCGATCCGGGGCGTCGAGATGCGGGTGGTCGACAACGGCACGGAGGTACCGCAAGGGGAAACCGGCGAGATCGCGATCCGCGGGCACAACGTGATGAAGCGGTATTGGCAACGCCCCGAGGAGACCGCCGCCGCGATCCGGGACGGATGGTTCTACACCGGCGACCTCGGCCGGGTCGACCAGGACGGATACTTCTGGATCGTCGGACGGATGAAGGACGTGATCATTCGGGGCGGGTACAACGTGTACCCCCGCGAAGTCGAAGATGTGCTGTACGAGCATCCGGCCGTCGCCGACGCCGCGGTCATCGGCCTCCCCAACCCCGATCTCGGTGAGGAGGTCGGTGCGGCGGTCGTTCTCAAGCCGGGCGCCCGAACGACAGCCGAGGACCTGCGTGAATACGTCAAGCGTCAGGTCGCCGCCTACAAGTATCCGCGGAAGGTATGGATCGCGGACGCGCTGCCAAAGGGACCCACCGGCAAGATCCTCAAGCGGGAGATCGTCCCGCCGCCCGAGGCGGACAGGCGATGAGGCGATGAGGCGACTGGCAGGCACCCATGCGCCGTGGTTTCATCGGCGATGAGGGGGCCCGCACGAGTCGCCGCCACCGCTTGGGCCACGGCGGCAGCAATGGCTCGATCAGCGCCCACAGTTCGTCGTCCACGATCCGCGGCCTACTCCCCACTCCCACCCGAACATCCCAACTTCCCATCGGAGACGGCCGACCAGTCCCACCAGATCGTGAGAACGCGGCGGGTCAGCTCGGGGCCGGTGACCACATACACGGGAAGCGTCCCGAGTTTGATGCGGACGACATCTCCGTAAGTGCGGGACGTGATCGTCCAAGGCGCCCGGGAGGGCCTGGCCGCCACCCGACCGGCGGCCGTGCGTCACGGATTCGGGACGGTGTCGGTGCCGAGGGCCGCGGCCCGCAAAGCGGCCGCGAGGCGGACGACGGGTTCGGTCGGCGGCTGGGGAAGCCGGGCCAGGAGCAGGCGCCGCATCTCCTGTGGCCCGCCGCGCACCGGCAGGATACGCACACCGGGTGGCGCGGCGGGGGCCAGCGCGGAGGACACGGTGGTCAGTCCGCAGCCTGCGGCCACGAGATGCAGTTTCGCCAGCCAGTCCCGGGCCGTGTGCACGATCTCGGGCCGCTCGTCCAGGCCCGGCCACACCCCCATGAGCCAGTCCGCGCCGGACGACGGACCGGCGATCCACCGCTGGCCGCGCAGATCGGCCACGTCGACGAAATCTCCGCGGGCCAGCGGGTGCGTCGCGGGCACGGCCAAACAGAGGGAGCGCTCCGTGAGCGTCTGCAGCGCCAGCGGGGGCGACTCGGTGTCCGGTGCGCGAAACGGTGGTGCCGACGCCAGCAGGGCGAGATCGATGCTGCCCGCCCGGAGGGCGCGCACCAGCGCCGGGGTGCCCCCTTCGCGGCTGACCACGTGCAGGCCGGGATCGCTGCGCCGCAGCGCGGCGAGGGCGTGCGGCACCAGGGTCGTGCCGGCGCTGGGGAACCAGCCCAGGCGCACGGTGCCGCCCTGCTCGGGCAGGCCGGACAGTTCGCGGGCGGTCGCGTCGATCTCGTCGAGCACGACCGTCGCGCGGCGCATGACGACCCGCCCGGCCGCGGTCAGCCGTACGCCGTCGCGCCGCCGCTCCAGCAACTCCGCGCCCGCGACCCGCTCGATCGAGGCGATCTGCCGGGACACCGCCGACTGCGTGTACCCCAGCGACGCCGCGGCCGCGGTGAAGGTCCCCTGCTCGGCCACCGCGCGGAACACCCGCAGCGCGGTCAGTGACACATCCGTGAAGTCCATGACGTTCACGCATACTACTCGTGCGCAAGTTTCGTTGGACTCATGGACCGGGCGTTCCTACCGTTGCAGGCATGAACGCTCCCCGAATCGCCCTCGTCACGGGCGCCAACCAGGGCCTCGGCCGCGCCCTCGTCGAAGGCCTCGCCGCCCGCATGGGAACGGACGACCTGGTCCTGCTCACCGGACGCAGCGAGCTGCGCGTCACCGATGCCGCCCGCGAGGTGGCGCAGCTGCCCGGCACCCACGCCCAGGTGCGGGGCCGGGTCCTGGACGTCACCGACACCGACGCGATCGGCCGGCTCGCCGACGAACTGCAGGGCCAGTACGGCGGCGTCCACGTGGTGATCTCCAACGCCGTCGCCCGCGTGCTGCCGGACGAGTCGCAGGCCGAGCGCGCCGACGAGTTCATCGACGTGTCCAACACCGCCACCCACGCGGTCCTGCGCTCGTTCGGCCCGGCCCTGCGCCCCGGCGGCCGGCTGCTCGTGGTGGCCAGCAGCCTGGGCACCCTCGGCCACCTCGACGCCCGGGTGCGCCACCTGTTCGACGGCGCGAGCCTCGACCAGGTCGAGTACGCCGTCGAGTCCTGGCGCACCGCCCTGCACAACAACACCGCGGAAGAAGCGGGTTGGCCGCGCTGGCTGAACGTGCCCTCGAAGGTGGCCCAGGTCGCCGCCGTGCGCGCGGTCGCCGCCGCACGCCGCGAGCGCGACCTCGCGACCGACACCCTGATCGCCTCCGTCTGCCCCGGCATGGTCGACACCGCGACCTCCCGGCCGTGGTTCAGCGACTACAGCCAGGCCCAGTCGCCGTCCGAGGCGGCCCAGGCCGTGCTCGACGTCGTGTTCGCCGAGCACGTCGACCCTGCCCTGTACGGCGAGTTGATCCGCTTCGGCAAGGCCCTGGATTGGCACGGCGGCACGCCCCCGGTGGAACAGGACCGCATGCTCACACCCTGAGTAGACCCCGTTCCGGCCTCAACTCGCAGCCAAGCATGCGGAGTTCACTCATGCCCCTCTTCACCACGCCCCACGGTTTCTCCAGCACGGCCGCACAGGTCGCGCAGGGTATCGACCTCACCGGCCGCCGCGCGCTGGTCACCGGCGCGTCCTCCGGTCTCGGCGCGGAAACGGCCCGCGTCCTGGCTGGTACGGGGGCGGCCACCACCCTGGCCGTCCGCGACGTGGCGGCCGGCGAGCGCGTCGCCAAGGGCATCGCCGAGGCGACCGGCAACCAGGACGTGCACGTCGCCCACCTGGACCTCGCCGATCCGGCGTCCGTCACCGCGTTCACCACGGCCTGGCAGGGCCCGCTGCACGTCCTGGTGAACAACGCCGGCGTCATGGCCTGCCCCGAGCAGTACACCGAACAGGGCCGGGACTGGCAGTTCGCCACCGACCACCTGGGCCACTTCGCGTGTAGCGGCCCAGGGCGTTGACGTTGCGGTGCTTGAGCGGGGACAGCCGGGCGACGTCCTCGTGTCGTGTGCTCCTGTCGTGCTGCGAAAAGATCCAGCCATCGACGCGACGGCCAGGTCAGGGTACGTACTCACGGCGTTCTCGCCATAGCGTTCGTCAACATGGCGGCCTTGTGTCCCCGGAACGGTGGCCAGTACGTCGGAGGTACGGCGGAGAGGAGCGGGACGGCACAGGTGCTCCTCACCCTCGCGGAGCAAGGTGATCCGCCTACGCGGGCCTCATATGCCTCATACGCCGGGGGATGGTGTGGAGACGCTGCCGTTGGAGCGCGTGCTCTCATCCCGGCAAGGTCGTGGTTGAGCTCGACGATGTTGACGCTTTCCTGACCCAGGAACCCCAGGACGCGGCCCTGGATGTGGTCGGTGACCAGCTTCTCGACCCTGGCGGGTGGGAGGCGGCGGGTTTTCGCCACGCGGTTGACCTGTTCGTGCGCGTACGCGGGGGAGACCGCCGGGTCGAGTCCGGAGCCGCTGGCGGTCACCGCGTCCGCCGGGACGGAAGCGGGGGAGACCCCGTCGAACGCCGCCACGGCGGCGCGGCGTTGTCCGACTGCGGTGATCAGGTCGGGGTTGTTCGGGCCGAGGTTGGAGGCACCGGAGGCCAGCGGGTCGTACCCGCCCGCCGAGGGGCGGGGCTGGAACCACTTGGGGTCGGGCCGCAGTTGCTCCTTCGGGTCATCGGGGTGCTTCTTGGGGAGCGCGAAGTTCTGGCCGATCAGGCCGGAGGCCACCGGCTTGCCGTTCGTCGTCAGCAGGGAGCCGTTGGCCTGGCGGGGGAACGCGGCCTGGGCGATACCGGTGACGAGCAGCGGATAGGCGATTCCCGTGATCACGGTGAACAGCAGCAGCATCCGCAGCGCCGCCAGATGCTGGCGGAGCACGGGAGGGAGGTGGTGGGTGCGCATTGTGGGGTCGCCTTCCTCAGCGCAGGCCGGGGATGAACTGGATGACGAGGTCGAGCAGTTTGATGCCGAGGAACGGCAGGATCAGGCCGCCGAGTCCGTACATCCAGATGTTGCGGCTCAGCAGCTTCGCGGCCGAGGACGGCCGGTAGCGCACACCGCGCAGCGCGAGCGGGATCAGCGCAACGATGATCAGCGCATTGAAGGCGATCGCCGAGGAGATCGCCGACGTCGGGCTGTGCAACCGCATGATGTTGAGCTTGTCCAGACCTGGATAGACGCCGGCGAACATCGCCGGGATGATCGCAAAGTACTTGGCGACGTCGTTGGCGATGGAGAAAGTGGTCAACGCGCCCCGGGTGATGAGCAGTTGCTTGCCGATCTCGACGACCTCGATGAGCTTGGTCGGGTTGGAGTCCAGGTCCACCATGTTCCCGGCCTCCTTGGCGGCCGACGTACCGGTGTTCATCGCCACGCCGACGTCCGCCTGAGCCAGCGCCGGCGCGTCATTCGTACCGTCGCCGGTCATCGCGACCAGCTTGCCGCCCTGTTGTTCGCGCCGGATGAGGGCCATCTTGTCCTCGGGCGTGGCCTCGGCGAGGAAGTCGTCCACCCCCGCCTCCTGCGCGATGGCGCGAGCGGTCAGCGGATTGTCGCCGGTGATCATGACGGTCTTGATGCCCATCCGCCGTAGCTCGTCGAAGCGCTCGTGCATGCCTTCCTTGACGACGTCCTTGAGGTGGATGACGCCCAGGACACGGGCGGCGGCCTGGGCGTCGGGGGGTCGGATCACCTCGCCGACGACCAGCGGCGTGCCGCCACTCGCGGAGATGCCGTCGACGAGGTGACCCACATCCGCCGTGGGGTGGCCGCCGTTGTCACGGACCCAGCGCATCACCGCCGTCGCCGCTCCTTTGCGGAGCGACCGGACCTCCCGGAGATCTTCGAGATCGACCCCACTCATCCGGCTCTGGGCGGTGAACGGCACGAACTCCGCCTGGGCCAGCTCTCCTTCGCTCCGTCCACGCAGCGCGTACTGCTGCTTGGCGAGGACGACGATCGAGCGGCCCTCAGGCGTCTCATCGGCGATCGACGACAACTGGGAGGCGTCCGCGAGTTCCTCGGTGGTCACCCCTTCCACCGGCAGGAATGCGGCGGCCTGGCGGTTGCCGAGGGTGATGGTGCCCGTCTTGTCGAGCAGCAGGGTGTTGACGTCGCCGGCGGCCTCCACCGCGCGCCCGGACATCGCGAGCACGTTGCCGGCGATACCGATCGCCGAGAGCAACGCGCCGATCGTCGTCGGGATCAGGGCCACGACGAGGGCGACCAGGACGACGAGGGACTGCTCGGCCCTCGCGAAGAGGGCGAAGGGCTGGAGGGTCACCACCGCGATCAGAAAGACGATGGTCAGCGACGCCAGCAGGATGTTGAGCGCGATCTCGTTCGGGGTCTTCTGCCGGGCGGCGCCCTCGACCAGCGCGATCATCCGGTCGATGAAGGTTTCCCCCGGCTTCGAGGTGATCTTCACGATGATCCGGTCCGAAAGCACCTTCGTACCGCCCGTCACCGCCGACCGGTCACCGCCCGACTCACGGATCACCGGCGCCGACTCGCCCGTAATCGCCGATTCGTCGACGCTCGCGACGCCCTCGACCACATCGCCGTCACCCGGAATGATCTGCCCGGCCTCGACGACCACATGGTCGCCCAACCGGAGGCCGGCGCCCGGGACTTCCTCCTCGACGGCGTCGGCCGTGCCCGGCTGCCACCCAGCCAGACGCCGCGCCATGGTGGTGGTCTTGGTCCGCCGCAGCGTCTCCGCCTGCGCTTTGCCGCGACCTTCGGCAACCGCCTCGGCGAGATTGGCGAAGACCGACGTCAGCCAGAGCCATGCCGTGATGACCCAGGCGAAGACGCTGGGCGTCTTGATCGCCGACAGCGTGGTCAGGACCGCCCCGACCTCCACGACGAACATGACCGGGTTGTGGACCATCGTGCGCGGATCCAGCTTGCGCAGCGCGTCGGGGAACGACCTCAGCAGCTGCTTCGGGTCGAGCAGACCGCCCGAGACCCGGTGCCGCTGAAGGCCGGCGGACGGCCCGGTCGGCGGGGCGGGAGCGGGAACGCCGGTCGTGGACATCAGCGCAGACCCTCCAGACTTTCCGCAACCGGGCCCAGCGCGAGCGCGGGGAAGTACGTCAGACCGACGACGATGAGGACCACGCCGGTCAGCAGCCCGACGAACTGCGGCCGGTGGGTGGGCAGGGTGCCCGCGGTGACCGGTACGGGCTGCTGCTGGGCGAGCGATCCGGCGAGCGCCAGCACGAACACCATCGGCAGAAAGCGGCCGACGATCATGGCCAGGCCGAGCGTGGTGTTGTACCAGACGGTGTTCACGCTCAGGCCCGCGAACGCCGAGCCGTTGTTGTTCGCCGCGGAGGTGAAGGCGTACAGCACCTCGGAGAAGCCGTGCGGCCCGGAGTTGAGCATTGCCGCCCGTTCGTCCGGGAAGGCCATCGCCAGCCCCGCGCCGGTCAGCACCACTGCCGGCGTGGTCAGGATGTACAGCGAGGCGTACTTCATCTCCTGGCCGCGCAGCTTCTTGCCCAGGTACTCGGGCGTACGACCGACCATCAGCCCGGCGACGAACACCGCGACGATCGCCAGGATCAGGATCCCGTAGAGCCCGGAGCCGGTGCCGCCGGGCGCGATCTCCCCGAGCATCATGTTGAAGATCGTCATTCCGCCGCCGCCCGGCGTGTAGGAGTCGTGGAAGGAATTGACCGCCCCGCACGACGTCAGCGTGGTCGACACGGCGAACAGCGCCGACGACCAGATACCGAACCGCGCTTCCTTGCCCTCCATCATTCCGCCGGCCGCATGACCGGCCGCGCTGCTGACGCTGTGCAGTTCGTTGGCGGTCACGATCGCGACAGAGGCGGCCCAGATCAGCGCCATCACGGCGACGATCGCATAGCCCTGACGGTGGTCGCCGACCATCTTCCCGAAGGTGCGCGGCAGCGAGAACGAGATCACGAGCAGGAGGTAGATCTCGATCAGATTGGTGAAGGCATTGGGGCTTTCGAAGGGGTGGGCAGAATTCGCGTTGTATAAGCCGCCACCGTTCGTGCCGAATTCTTTGATTGCTTCCTGGGATGCGACCGGGCCGCCGGTAAGGCGCTGATGGCCGCCGGAGATCGTGATGATGTCGTTGACGCCATGGAAGTTCTGGACGGTACCGGCGGCCACCAGAACGATCGCGAACACGAGGGAGACCGGCAGCAGCAAACGCACCACGATCCGCGTCAGGTCCACCCAGAAATTTCCCAGCTGGTCGGTCTTCTTCCGGGTGAAGCCCCGGACCAGCGCGGCGACGACGGCGATGCCCATGGCGGCGGAGACAAAGTTTTGCACCGCGAGACCGGCCATCTGGACCAAGTGCCCTATTGCCGACTCGCCCGAATATGACTGCCAATTGGTATTGGTGACGAAGGAAGCGGCCGTGTTGAACGACTGGTCCGGGGGGACGGCCTGCATGCCCACGGACAGCAGCAGATGGTTCTGCAGGCGCAGGAACGCGTACAGGAACAGCACCGAGACCAGGGAGAACGCGAGCACGCTGCGGAGATAGACCGACCACTTCTGGTCCGCGTCGCCGTGCACTCCGCCCGCCTTGTAGATCAGGCGTTCAGCCCACAAATGGCGGGTGGTGGTGAGGATATGGGCCATGTAGTCGCCCAGGGGGCGGAAGGAGAGGGCCAGGGCAACCACCAGGACCAGGACCTGGAGCCAGCCCGCGAATGTGTCGTTCATCCGGATCCACCCGCTCCTAGAACTTCTCGGGGAAGATCAGGCAGACGACCAGATAGATCACGAGGCACACGGCCACGATCAGACCGACGATGTTCTCCAGACTCACAGCCGCCCGACTCCCTTGGCTACCAAGCCGATAAGGGCGAATACGAAGAGGGTGAGGCCGATGTGCGCAAGGGGTTGCATGTGCGGTACCGCCTAGGAAATAGCCGCGCTGAGAGATTTCTGACGGTAGCTCAGGCGGATTCGGCGGTGGCCTGACGCCCTGCGGCCGATAGGGTGATGGTGGAGCGCCGGGAATTGTGGTCGGCGCAGAAGCGACACTGCGGATTTCGGCCGGCACGGGGCGCGCTCCGTGCATCCGCGACGTGTCACTCCTGGCGGCCGGGTGCCGCGCTGCTGCCTCCAGGTGCGGAGCTCGGGAGAGTGAGCGCAACCACGAAGGCGGGCCCCGCGGTGGTGGTCCCGAAGGTGCCGCCCATGGCTTCGACAAGGTCTCGCGAGAGCCGCAGAGCCAGGCTGTCGGCCCTTGCAACCGCCGTCCGGGGACCGGTGGCGCCGCCCTGCGCAGGGCTGTCCGGCCCGAGATCGGGGCAGCCGTCCGTCACCCGGATCTCCAGCCGACCGGCCTGGACCTCGGCGGCGAACACCGGAGGCCGGTCCCGTGGACTGTGCCGCAGAGCGTCGGCCCCCAGGGCGGTCAGCACACGGGTGAGGAGGGCCGCGTCGGCGATCGCATCGGGCAGCTGCTCCGGCAGGCGCACGATGATCGTGTGGCCGCCGGGGCCGAGGTCGTCCAGGGCCTCGTTGAGGTCGACCGGGCGGAGGTAGAGGTCGAGTGCCCCGGCGTGCAGGCGACTCAGCTCGTCGAGGTCGGTGACCAGCTGCGTCGCGCGGCCCACCGCCGTGCGGGTGGTGTCCAACAGACGCGCCGTTTCCTGGGAGGCGGTGCGACCACGGAGATCGCCCACGTGCGCGAGCGCTTCGTCGGCGGCGTGCAGGGGGACCCGTAGGTCGCGGCCCGCTGCGAGGAGCAGCGACGCCCGGGTGCGTTCGGAGGCGGCAAGAGTGTCCGCATTGGCGGCACGTGCGGTGATCCGGCCGCGGGTATGTGCCGGCCCCAGCTCGGCCGCGCACGCGGCGAGGACGCGTTGATCCTCCGTACTCAGCCCGGAACCGCGCACGGCCAGCGTGAGATCTTCATCCACGGGGCTTTCCACATCCGCCTCGTAGGGCTTTTCGGGCGGCCGGTCCCCGGCGCCGGCGACGACATACCAGCGGGGCTCGGGGGACGCTTCCGGGTCCCTTTCGAGCAGGATGCCCGCCGTCAGGCCGAAGTTCTCCCGGATCTGCTCGATCAACGCCGGCAATTCCTTGCCGCGCATCATGGCGGTGGCCAGACGGCTCAGCGCCCGCGCCTCCGATGTGGCGCGCGGCCTGATGCATACGCCGGGCGGCCTCTCCCGCGGCCGTACCGACGAGAGTGGCCGTGGCGATGAAGACCACGAGCGCGTGATCTTGTTGAGCCGTTCCACGGCCAGTGAGTGCACGGGGGTGGTGAAGTAGTAATCGGCGAGCAGTGCTGCGGCGACGGCGGCGAACAGCGCGGGGGAGAGCCCGCCGATGAGAGCGACCACAACGACGGCGAGAAGGTAGATCACCAGGTCACTGGAGAGATCGAGGTGGTTGCGCAGCGCCGCCAACAGGACAGTCAGCAGGGGCAGCAGCAGCGCCGCGCCGGCGAGCGCGGACCAGAACCGTCTCGGACCCGTGCCACGGCTCGGGTGCGGGAGCCTCAGCGTCGCGGCCCCGGCTGCCTCCTCGTGGGTGACGATGTGCACGTCGATGGGGCCGGAACCCTTGATCGTCCGCTCTCCCGTACCGGCGCGCAGAGCGGAGGCGAGACGACCGCGCCGGCTCGCGCCCAGCACGATCTGGGTGACGTTCTCCGCCTCGGCGAATTGAAGCAGAGAGATCCGCAACCGTCCACGTGCCACCGAACGGCTCCTGCCAGGTCACCTGCGTGCTCTTCGTGCGCCCGCACTGCTCGTGCCCTTCCATGGTGCGCCCTGTGCGCGCCACCGCGCCGGTGGGCCTGCCCGCCCCCGCGACCCGGCCGCCGACTGACTTCGCCCCAGACCGCGGCAGGCCACCACACCCGGGCACGGAGCGGTACCAGGTCAACTGTCCGTGCCCGCCGGTCAACAGCCCGCAGGAGCATGGCACATCAGGGTCCTGCCGGCCGTTGCGGTGTCGGTGTGGCCCCGGCGCTCGAAGTGGTTGTCGGAGTCGGAGTCCGGCTCGGAGTCCGACGTGGAGTCGGCGTGGGCCAGGGCTGCGACCCCTCAACGAGGTTGAGGCCCACCCGGTACGGAAAGCACAGATCCCCGAACTTTCTGATCGACGGCACCGAACTCATTGGGCCGCAGGGTGGCCACGGCTCGGGCGCGAAGCCGCACCAGCCAGTCCGTTCTGCGGCTGAGCGCCGCCCGGAGGAGGCTGGTGAGAACCAGGCCGCCGAGCACGGCCACACACAGGGTGGTCATGTCCATTCCCATGCCGGGGCCATGGGAGGACGTCTTGCCGGCGTCATGGGCGCCGTGCGAGAGACCGAGACGGCGGCTTGTTTCGAGAGGGGCATGCCGCTGTGCTCGTGGGCGCCGGCAGCGGGCGCGTGAGCCGCTGGTCCCATGGTGGCGTCGGCCCACCGCGGCGTCCCGCCATTGAGGCGCAAGCCCGCAAAGGTGTCCGCCTCGTCGATGTACAGGGACATGCCGGAGCCGGTGTGCGTCCGGACTCGGCGGACACCTCGCGCCGGCTCGTGCGCTGCTTATGACACGTCCTCGGCCGCCGTGGCACCGCCGACGAGTTGGGCGGCCAGCCGCTCGACCTGTTCGCGGGGGTCCGGTGCGCCGGCCCAGCTGGTCATCAGGAGGTGGTGAACCGATCCGACGAGGGCGAGAGCGACCGAGGTGGTGTCGGTGCCGTCCGCGAGGCGTCCGAGCCGCCGTTCGGCATCCAGGTACTCAGTGACCGAGTCCTGGATCGCCGTGAAGCCTGGAGCGCCGGCCTCCAGCGCGTGGCGGACCGTTAGGGAGACGGCGGGGCGGGTCATGGCGAGGCCGGTGACCGCGGGGTTCACGGAGGTCAGGAGTGCGAGTGCGACCTCGACAAGGTTCTCGGCCACGGTGGCCTTTCCTGCTCGCCCAGGGAGCTGCGCAGCCTGCTGTGCGGTGCGCGCGAACCGGTCCAGGAGCAACTGGGCCACGAACTCGTCCAAGCCTGAGAAATGGGCGTGCAGCAGCCCCTTGGCGCAGCCCGCCTCGGCGGTGATCGCCCTGCTGGTCAGAGCGGCCGGGCCCTCGTTGGCCAGGACCCGCTCCGCGGCGTCGAACAGCCGATCGCGAACGTCGGGGATCGCTACTCCGCGCGGTGACATGAGCCTCTCCTGATACGAGATCGCGACGCACCCCGACGCAAGAAGGGGATTGCCGGAATGGGCGCGCGCCCATACTGTTTGGGCACGCGCCCATTCTAGTCCCGGCAGGGCCGCACCCAACAGGAGGTACGAATGCAACACATCGTGAACACCGACCAGGCGCAGGCGTGGAACGGTTACGAGGGCACGTACTGGGCCCGGAACCAGGACCGCTGGGACGCTGTGAACACAGGCTTCAACGAGCCCCTGCTCACCACCGTCGCGATCAAAGAGCGCGACCGCGTCCTGGACATCGGCTGCGGAGCCGGGCAAACGACCAGACTGGCCGCACGCCGGTCCGGAAGTGGTCAGGTCCTGGGCCTGGACCTGTCGGCGCCGATGCTGGCGCGCGCCCGCGAAACCGCACAGCGCGAGGACCTCGGCAACGTCACCTTCGAGCATGGCGACGCCCAGGTCCACGCCTTCGAACCAGGCACGTTCGACGTCATGATCAGCCGCTTCGGCGTGATGTTCTTTGCCGACCCTGCCGTCGCCTTCACCAACATCGGACGTGCCCTGCGCCCCGGCGGGCGCATGGCATTCATCTGTGGCGCGGGCCCCGAGGGCAACGAGTGGCTCCAGGCCATCGCGGCACTGAGCGACATCCTCCCCATCGGAGGCTTCGGCGCGCCGGGAAGTCCTGGCATGTTCTCCTTGGTGGACCCCGACCGTATCCATGAGGTGCTGTCCGCCGCCGGTTTCGAGAACGTCAGCGCAGCCCACGTGGAGGCGCAGGGGACGTGGGGTCAGGACGCGGACGATGCGGCTGCCTTCCTGCTGGACTCCGGCCCAGGGCGCCACTTGACCAGCCAAGTCGCACCAGAGGTCCAAGACCGCGCGCGCCACAGGCTCACGGACGTCCTGCGCGCCCACGAGGAGAACGGCGCGGTGCGACTGCGCAGCAGCGCCTGGTTGGTCACCGCCCACCGGCCGAAGTAGTTCGGCTCGGCCGACCGGCCGGGCCACCCCGTCGATGCTGACGGCGACGGGAATTGCCGCGCTGCATGGACTGCGCGCGCTGCTGGTTGCGCGGCGCGGCACTCCGGAATCCAGCCCCTTCGACGGCGGACTGAAGCCGCGTGAGCACGCCCACTGCCGGTTTGATGTCCGGCGCTACCTCGTCACCATGGCTTTCCCGGCCTTCGACATGGAGACGCTCTTCATGTATCCGTGGGCCAGAGTGGTGCGCGAGATGGGCGCGCCCGCGGTCATGGAAAACGTTCCTCTTCCCGCGGATCCTCTTTGCCGCCGTGATCTATGCCTGGCGCGAGGGTGCACTTCGGTGGGCCTGAGGAGCGCGCTGCGCCGGTCGGCGGCACGTCGCCCTCCCGTACCGCTGGTGAGCCTGCCCGGCGCCACGGAGCAGCGGCTGGCGGTCGAAGCCGAACTTTGTGAGCGGGGCCGGCCGTTGGCGGACAGTCCCACTGCTGCGGCCGCCTTGGTGGTCGTCGGCGTACCCGGTGACGACGATGCTGAATGGCTGGGCGAACTGTGCGGCGGTGTGCCGGAGCCAAAGGGGTACGTCGCCGTCCCAGCCATTGGCGAGACCGGGAGCGCCTTGACGCCGTGAGCAGCATTCTGGCCTCGGGCCTGGAGAGCCCGGTGCCCGCGTCGGCGAAGAACAGCGGGGCTCCAATGAGCCCGCAACGGCTCGCCGAGCTGCGCCCGGAACTGGAGGAAAAGGAGTGAGTCACAGCCCGCGTACGGGGATGCGGTGCTGGTCGGCTTGCTCTTAGAACTCCTAACGCAATGACTTCAGGCGCCGCCAGCAGATGAGTGCGCATCCCAGGGTGAGAAAGGCTTCGTGGATGTC
>NZ_QUAC01000472.1 GCF_003389455.1 Streptomyces inhibens
GGCCGGCCCGGGGCTCGCCGAGGCCTGCTCGGCGCGCCCGTACGGCAGCCCGGCGACCAGCACCGCCGCGGTGGCCGCCGCGGCGGCGAGCAGCAGCATCGCCGCGCCGGGCGACGCCAGGACGGCCACCACGCTGACCGCGGCGGGACCGGCCACCGACGCGGCGTTGTAGACCGCCGCATCCAGCGCGTACGCACGGTCGCGCCGCGCGCCCGGTGGCAGCAACCCGGCGATCAGGCTGGAGAGCCCGCCCGAGACGACCGGGCCGCAGCCGCCGCCGATCAGGGCGACGGCGAGCGTCAGCGGGGCCGGGGCACGTCCGACGAGCCAGGACAGCGCCGCGATGGCGGCGGCGAAGCCGCCCAGCGCGCCGAGATAGCACAGCCGGGGGCGCCGTATCCGGGTGGTGAGGGCGCCCACCAGGGGCGCGGCGATTACGTGTGGCGCCATCCAGGCGGTGAGGACGAACGCGCCCTGGGCCGCGCTCCCGACGCGCTGCAGCGCCAGCAGCACCATCGCCACTGCCATGCCCTCCTCCGCGAGGCGGGCGAAGAAGGCGGTGGCCAGGTAGAGCGGTAATCCTGATCGTGCTCCTGAGGCGGCGGGGCGCCGGGGCATGTGCATCTCCAGGTTCCGGTTTCCACGGGTAACGGCTTGTCTGTTCAAGACGTTACATTGGAGGGATGCACGAGCCCATGGGGCAGGGGAATGCGGCTTGAGGAGTGGGCAGATCGTGAAAAATGATGCGGTGATCGCGGCAGGCTTCCGGCCTGCCGAGCGGCTGATCGATCTCGCGAACGCGGTCCGCACGGATCCGGACCTCTCCAGGGACGCACTGGCCGGGCTGCTCGCGCGCCACGGGGAGAGCCCCGACGATCTCACCGAGCAGGCGTTCTCGGCGGACGATGCCGACGGCCTGCGGACGGCCGCCGCCCGTCTGGCCGCGGTCCTCACCGAGACCGACACCGACCGGGCGGCCCATGCCGTCAATGCGCTGCTCGCCGCATGCGGTGCCCGGCCGCGCCTCTCCCGGCACGGCGGGCACGCCTGGCATCTGCATGTCGACCGCGGTGACGATGCGGGCTGGGCGGACTGGTTCCTCGCCTCCAGTGCCCTGGCGCTCGCTCAGATTCTCACCGCATACGGGCGCGTCCCGTGGGGAGAATGCGCGGCCTCCCGGTGCACCACTCTCTACCTGGGAACCGGCCCCGGGAGTGCGCGCCGCTACTGCTCGACCGCCTGCGCCTCACGGGAGCGGGTCGCGGCCCATCGCCGCCGCAAGAGGGAGGGCGCCTGACGGAGCGAAGGGGAGGCGGTCGTCCGCCGCCCCCCTCGCTTGGTGTGGTGCGGTTCCCCTCAGCGCCCCATCAGCCCGGCGAACGCCTCCGGGTCGGTGTCGAAGCCCCGGAGCGCCGCGCGGAATCGCCAGTTGCCCGTCTCGTCCCGGGTGAATTCGGCGACCGTCGCCGCGGTGGCCCCGGCAACCTCGGCGAAGTCGCTCTGCGCGAGGTCGGTGTAGCCCTCGCGGATCCGAACGGCGGTGTTCTCTATGTCGCCGAAGACCTTGCGGCCCTCGCCCTGCTGGATGGCCACTCCGACGACGACCCGGCTGTAGGTGTCGGCCAGCCGGTCCAGTTCCAGCGTCATGATCTCGTCGAAACCGAACCCCTGGCCGGTCCGGCTGTCCCGGTTGAGGGTGATGGTCCCGTCGGGCGACCGGCTGTCGAAGTGCACCAGATAGGCCGGGTCGCCGTGCGGTGCGTCGGCCGTATAGGTCGCCGCGACGATATCGAGGTCATTGTCCGGGGTGCCGATGGGGCTGGGGTCCCACTTGAGCGTTACCTCGACCTTTTCGATCCCTTTGTTGAGCGTGCTCACCGGGCTTCCCTTCCTTCATCCCCCGGGGGTGCGGCCCGACCTGCGCGGTCACGCGGACAATCTCCCGGGACTTCCCGTTGGCTGACCATCGTGTCACGCCTGGCGCCCCGTGGGGTGGGATGAACTGCCCCTGGTCAAAGGCAGATTGAGGCCGGGTCAGATGGCTTGAAAGTGCCGTCCGGCCAGTTGGGTCGCCGGGGTCCGAATCAGGATGCGCGCTCGTCCCAGAGGCGGTTGAGGTGGCCGTCGAGCACGTCCAGTGCCATGGCGGGGGAGAGATGGCCGATCAGGACGTGAGTGGTGAGGCCGTCGGCGAGGGCGAGGAGGGTGCGGGCCGCGCGGTCCGGGTCCGGGGTGTCGGCGGCCTCGGCGATCAGCCGGGCGAACACCGTCTGCAGGCCGGCGTAGTTGGAGCGCAGAATTTCGGCCAGCGACGGGCTGACGGCGGCCTGGGCAACAAAGGCCAGCCAGACCCGGGCCTCGGCGCGATGCTCCTCCTGGAGCAGCGAGACCTCGGTGGTGGCGTGCCCCAGTGCCGTACGGGCCGACTGGGCGGGCGATTCGACGAGCCGGGCCGTCACCCGCGCGGCGATCCGTTCGCCGATGTGGCCGAGCGCGAAGACCAGCATCTCCTCCTTGGTGGCGAAGCAGCGTTGGACGGCCCCCATGGACACCTCCGCGCGGGCCGCCACATCGCGCAGCGTCACACCTTCCAGGCCGCTCTCGTCGGCGAGTTGACACACGGCCTCGGCGATCTGTCGGCGTCGGCTCTGGTGGTCGACCTGCTTGGGCATGCCGCGCACTCCGGTTATTCGATGCGTACGTATCGGTGACAAGGTTACGATGTCGAAGCGATGCAAGTGCATCGGAACGTCTTCGTGCCGGGAACTGCGGCCCCCTGCGCCGGGGTACGCGGATGAGGCACCCAGGAAGGCCCCAGGGGCCAGGAGAAGGGGAGGCCATGCGCAACGCGTTGTGGAAAATGGCGGCTCGCGCCCAGGCGGCGGCGGTACGCACCGGCGAGGTGTCGGCGGTGGAGCTGGTCGACGCCCATCTGGAGCGGATCGCGACGGTCAATCCGGCCGTCAACGCCGTCACCCAGCTGCTCGCCGAGCGGGCGCGGGCCGATGCTGCGGAGATCGACCGCAGACGAGCGGCGGGCGACGAACTGGGCCCGCTGGCCGGTGTGCCGTTCACCGTCAAGGAGACCACCGCCATCGAGGGCGTGCCGACGACCTACGGCGCAAAGCGCTTCCGCGACTTTGTCGCGCGCTCCGATGCGCCCCCGGTGGCGCGGCTGCGCGCGGCGGACGGCATCCCCCTCGGGCACAGCAATATGCCGACGCTCATCCTGGCCGGTGTCCACACACGCAGCGAGCTGTTCGGAGACACCGCGAATCCGTGGAGCGGTGCGGTCACTCCGGGCGGCAGCAGCGGCGGTGACGGCGCTGCCGTGGCGAGCGGGATGGTCGCGCTGGGGCTCGGCAACGACTCCGGAGGGTCGGTGCGCATCCCCGCGTCCTTCTGTGGCGTCGCGGGATTGAAGCCGACCTACGGGCGGTTCGCCGCCGATCACCGCATCGGACCGGACGACCCCGCGCTCGCCGCGCAGGTCCTCGTGGTCGACGGCCCCTTGGCCCGTACGGTCGATGATCTCCGGCTCGCTTACGAGGTGCTGGCCGGGGCCGATCCGTGCGACCCGCGGACGGTGCCGGTGCCGCTCTACGGCGAGCCGTTGACCCGTCCCCCGAAGGTGGCGATGGTGACGGACCCCGGTGGGCGCGGTGTGCACCCCGCGGTGCGCAAGGCCGTGGAGAGTGCCGCGGACGCGCTCCGGGATGCCGGGTACGAGGTGTGCGAGGTCGCCGACGTACCGCGGCTGGACGACGCCCTTGAGGTCTACGGCTCGATGACCCGCACGGAGTTCGCCACCACCTGGCCCGTCGTCAAGCCGCTCCTCGGGGAGGGTGGCCATCGCTATATCGAGATGGGGATGGCGAAATCCGCGCCTGTGGAGCTGGCGGAGTATCTGCGGCTGACCGGGGTGCGCATGGGCATCCAACGGGACTGGGCGGTGTTCCTGGACGAGTACCCGCTGGTCCTGGGGCCGGTTTTCACCGATCCGCCGTTCGCGCCGGACGAGGAGGTGCGCGACGAGGAGAGCCATCAGCGGGTGCAGCACGCCATGCGGCTGTGCACCGCGACGAGCTTCGTCGGTGTGCCCGCGGTGGCCGTGCCCACCGGGGTGGTGGACGGGCTCCCGTATGGCGTGCAGGTGATCGGTCGCTCCTACCGGGAGGATCTGTGTCTGGAGGCGGCCGAGGCGGTGGAGCGGCGGCTGGGCGTGCTGACGCCCATCGACCCGCGCCCGTAAGGAAGTTCGGGGTGGTCGGAATGTGACGCGCAGTGATCCCGGTTTGCTCTCGGGCCGTACGATGGCGCGGTGCTGGTCAAGTGGATTCGCCTCACCGTTGTGGACCGTCGAGGGTTCGAGCGGGGGCAGCGGAAATGGGCGGGGCTGCTGGGTGAGCCGGGGTTTCGAGGGCAGGGCGGGGGGTGGAGCCGGGGGCGGCCGGGCGTCGCGCATCTGGTGGCCTTCTGGGAGAGCCGGGCGTTCTACGACTCCTTCATGGCGCGCTCGCACGACCGGCTGGCGGCCGCCCAGGTCGGCACGTACAAGGACGCCCAAGTGCGGCTGTTCGAGCACGAGTTTGATGTGAAGGTCGGCTTCCGCCCCGTGTTCGTGGACGTGGATGTGCTGCGGCTGGCGCACTGCCAGGTGCGCCAGGACCGCGTGGATCACTTCATGCTGATGCAGGAGAAGGTCTGGAACCCGGCGATGGCGGGTTCGCCGGGAATGCTGCGGGGGATGCTGGGGCGGGCTCCGGGAGAGGAGTTCTTGGTGCTGTCGATGTGGCAGTCGGCGGCCGAGCGGGGCAAATACCGGCCCGAACGGGTGGAGCGGCTGGCGCTGCGTGCCCAGATAGCCGCGGACGTCCGGGCGATCGCGGGAGATGTGGTGCAGCTCGAACCGTCGTGGACGGTGTGAACGGCGGAGGCCTTCGGGCGAGCGGACTCAGGAGGCCGCGCCGGGGGTGGCGTCGGCGGGGCCGCGGGTGGTGAACGCCCCTGCGCGGGCCGCGGCCAGCGCCGCCGCCGCGGCCTGGTCGGCGAGCGCGTCGTCGACCGGCTCCCGGGTGATGAACAGACGGAAGAACAGCGGCGCCGAGATGGAACGGACGAGCGCGCCGGCATCGATGGTGCTGTGCGGGGCGGAGCCGTCGTACTGGCCGGCGTCGGAGGCATCGTCCGTGGGGGCACGGCCCGGCCCCGGTGCCGCAGGCAACTCCCCGCGGCGGACCGCGCGTTCGACGATGACCTCGCAGCGCGCGAACCGCTCGGCGTAGTACGCGCGCAGCGCGGCGGCCGCCCGCTCCGACTGGAAGCCGGCGGCGATCATCGCGGAGCCTGACGCGGCCACCGCCGGATCGGTGAAGGACGCCACGACCTCGCGGGCGAGGGCGCGCAGATCGCCCTCCAGGGAACCGGTGTCGGGCGGGACCCAGCTGTCCTCGCCCGCCAGGTCCAGGGCGTCCGCCACCAGGCCCTCGACGTCCTTCCAGCGGCGATAGAGCGTCGTCTTGTGCACGCCGGAGTGCTCGGCGACATATTCGACCGTCAGGCCGGGGTAGCCGTGCTCGGTGAGGCCTGCCAGCACGGCGTCGCGGACGGCGGCGCGGGTGCGGGCCGTGCGGCCGCCGGGGCGCCGGGTGCCGGGGGTGGGTGCGCCTTCGCCGGTCCCGCCCGCGTTCTCGTTCACCTTCTCGTTCGCCGTCTCGCCAGACAAGTGCAACTCCTGTTGCGTTAGTGGATTTCGTGTGCCATGCTCATCGTAATGCAACTCAGGTTGCATTTGCCTTTGGAGGATGGATTGCCCACTCAGATCTCCTTGCGTGACATCACCAAGTCCTACGCCGACCGACTGCTGCTCGACGGCGTCTCACTGTCGATACGCCCCGGCGACCGCATCGGGATCGTGGGGGAGAACGGCGCCGGAAAGTCGACGCTACTGCGCATCATCGCGGGCGCCGAGCAGCCCGACGAGGGCCAAGTGGTGCTCTGCGCCGACGGCGGCATCGGCTACCTCGGCCAGACCCCCGACCTCCCGCCCGACAGCACCGTCCAGGATGCGATCGACGCCGCCCTGGCGGACCTCAGGGACATGGAGCGCAGGCTGCGGTCACTGGAGAGCGGGCTCGGCGACGCCACGCCCGGCAGGCTGGCGGAGTACGGCGATCTGCTCACCCTCTTCGAGCTGCGTGGCGGCTATGAGGCCGACGCCCGTGTCGACAAGGCGCGGCATGCCCTGGGCCTGGCCCAGGTGGACCACGACCGGCTGCTCGGCAGCCTCTCCGGAGGCGAACAGGCCAGGCTGGGGCTCGCCTGCCTGATCGCCGCGGCACCCGAGATCATGCTCCTCGACGAACCCACCAACCACCTCGACGCCGCAGCCCTCGACTGGCTGGAGGACGCCCTGCTCGCCCATCGCGGCACGGTCCTCACCGTCTCGCACGACCGGCTCTTCCTCCAGCGGATCGCGACCGCGATCGTCGAGGTCGACGCCGACCGCCGCGGCATCGTCCGCTACGGCGACGGCTACGGCACCTTCGTCGCCACCAAGGCCGCCGCCCGCCGGCGCTGGGAGCAGGACCACGCCCAGTGGTGCGAACAGATCGCCCGGCTCACCGACTTCGCGGCGGGCACCGCACGCGACGTGGCCCCTGGCCGGGCGATCAAGGACGGCAACAAAATGGCGTACGACCGGGACAAGGGGCGCGTCCAGGCCTCGGTGGCCGGCCGCGTGCGCAACGCCCAGGAACGACTGCGCAGGCTCCGGGAGAAGCCTGTCCCCAAGCCCCCCGAGCCGCTCCGCTTCCGGGCGGCCCCGGGCATCGGCGAGGCCGAGGGCACCCTCGTCCGGCTCGACGGGGTGCGGGTCGGCGACCGGCTCACGGTGGACTCCCTCACCGTCGCCGCCGGCGAACGCCTTCTGATCCACGGCGCCAACGGCGCGGGCAAGACCACGCTGCTGCGGGTCCTGGCCGGCGTCACCGCACCGGACAGCGGGACGGTCCAGCGTCGAGGGCGGATCGGCTTCCTCGCGCAGGAAATACCCGTCTCCCGCCCCGCCGAGCCGCTGCTGACCGCGTTCTGCCGGGGCCTGGCCGGGGACAGGGAAGAGCTGACCGCCCTGCTGCTCTCGTTCGGCCTGTTCCGGGAGCGCGACCTTCAGGTGCCCGTCGGCGCGCTCTCGGCCGGCCAGCGACGCCGGCTCGCGCTGGCCCGTCTGCTGGCCCGCCCGGCGGACCTGCTGCTGCTCGACGAGCCCACCAACCACCTGGCGCTCGACCTCGTCGAAGAGCTCGAAGCGGCCCTGGCCGTGTGGTCCGGCGCGCTGGTCGTCGTCTCCCACGACCGGCTGCTCCGGCGGCGCTTCGACGGCCGCCCCTACGAGATACGCGAAGGCCGCCCGGCCCTGGTCGCCCACTGACCGCACGCACGCCCTGCCGACCCGCCGTCGCGCGCCCCGATCCCGCATGAACCGTCGACCGCATCCGCATCCGCATCCGCATCCGCATCCGCAGCCGCATCCGCATCCGCAGCCGCAGCTCCGCGAGCCGGCGGGGCAGGGCCGGGTCCGGTGCGTACGGGGACACGATTGCGGCCACAGCTGCGTGCGACGTGTACAGGGCAGACGCCTAGGCTGGCGGCATGGCTCGGCCCCGACGCATCGTTCTCATCCGGCACGGAGAGTCGGAGGGGAATGTCGACGACACCGTCTACGAGCGGGAACCCGATCATGCGCTCTCGCTCACGAAGACCGGGCGGCGGCAGGCGGAGGAGGCCGGTGGCCCGCTGCGCGAGATGTTCGGCGACGAGCGGATCTCCGCGTATGTCTCGCCCTACCGCCGCACCCACCAGACCTTCCAGGAGCTCGGCCTGGACCCCGGCAAGGTCCGGGTGCGCGAGGAACCCCGGCTGCGCGAGCAGGACTGGGGCAACTGGCAGGACCGTGACGACGTACGGCGGCAGAAGGCCTACCGCGACGCCTACGGCCACTTCTTCTACCGCTTCGCCCAGGGCGAGTCCGGCGCGGACGTCTACGACCGGGTCGGAGCGTTCCTGGAGAGCCTGTGGCGCAGCTTCGAGGACCCCCACCATCCGCCGAACGTCCTGATCGTCACGCACGGCCTCACCATGCGGCTGTTCTGCATGCGCTGGTTCCACTGGACGGTGGCCGACTTCGAGTCGCTGTCCAACCCGGGCAACGCGGAATGGCGCACCCTGCTGCTCGGCCCGGACGGCCGCTACACCCTCGACCGGCCCTTCGACCGCTGGTGTAAACCCGAGCCTTATGGCGTCACCGGTTAGAGTGCACAGCGATGACCCTCGACCATCGTGACGCAGACCGCTGTGCGCGGGCTCTGGCGAGCCTGCGCGGACTGTCCGTGGGCGACGCCCTCGGATCCCAGTTCTTCGTCCCCGCCCATTACCCCTCCCTCAAGCGCCGCGAGCTGCCTCCCGCCCCCTGGCAGTGGACCGACGACACCGAGATGGCCTGCTCCGTCCTGGCCGTGCTCACCACCCACGGCCGGATCGACCAGGACGCCCTCGCCCACTCCTTCGCCGACCACCACGACTTCGACCGCGGCTACGGCCCCGCCGTCAACCGCATGCTCCGGCTGATCCGCGAGGGCGGCGACTGGCGCGAGCTCGCGTCCGGACTCTTCAACGGCCAGGGGTCGTGGGGCAACGGCGCCGCCATGCGGATCGCTCCCCTCGGCGCCTGGTACGCCGACGACCCCGAGCAGGCCACGCACCAGGCGGAGATCTCCGCCTACACCACCCATCAGCACCGCGAAGCCGTCGTCGGCGCCATGGCCGTGGCCGCAGCGGCTGCCCTGGTGGCCGACCCGACGCGCGAGATCGGCCCCGAGCAGCTGCTGAACGGAGTGCTGGAGCTGATCCCGCGCAGCGCCGTACAAGCCGGACTGCGCCGGGCCCGCGACATGCTCGACTACGCCGACCCCGGGACCGTCGCCGCCGTCCTGGGCTGCGGACGGCGCACCAGCGCCCACGACACCGTGCCCTTCACCCTCTGGGCCGCGGCCCAGCACCTCGGCAACTACGAGCGGGCGTTTTGGACCACCGTCCAGGCGGGCGGAGATGTCGACACCACCTGCGCCATCGTCGGCGGCATCGTCGCCGCCGGCCGCGCCGGCACCCCGCCCGAGGCATGGCTGGAGAGCACCGAGCCCCTCCCGCCCTGGGCCCCCACCCTCGCCGACTGATCACCGCAGCACCGCCCTTCTCCTCGCCCGACGCGCGGTGTCCTCACCTGACGCGCGCTGATCGTCCGCGTCCGCTCCCGTGCGCGCCCCTGACCCCAACGGGCGGCGCCGGGCGGTGACTTCACCCCCGTACGGTCGCGCGCGCCCCGAGGGAACAGCTGCCTCCGGCGCGGGCCCCGCCACGCCCGCGCCCCTTCGCATACCCGTCGGTAGCGGAACCGGCCGGTCCGCCTCCCGCGGTCACCGGGGCCGGTTGTCACCAGGTTCGGATCCGATGCGGACGCCTGGGCCGAATAGGCGTAACCTTGCTGGCGCCATGCCGTACGAGCCCCCCACCCATACCGTCGAACGATCATTGCGCGCCACGACGGGCGCCAAGATCGTTGCAGGTGTCGACGAGGTCGGGCGCGGAGCGTGGGCCGGCCCGGTCAGCGTCTGCGCCGCCGTCACCGGCCTGCGCAGACCGCCCGACGGTCTCACCGATTCCAAGCTGCTGACCCCCAAGCGCCGCGCCGAACTGTGCGCTGTGCTCGGCGATTGGGTCACGTCGTACGCCCTCGGGCACTCCTCACCGGAGGAGATCGACGAACTCGGCATGACCGCGGCGCTGCGGCTCGCGGCCGTACGCGCCCTGGAGGCGCTGCCGGTCCGGCCGGACGCGATCATCCTCGACGGCAAGCACAACTACCTGGGCGCGCCATGGCGGGTCCGCACGGTCATCAAGGGAGACCAGTCCTGCATCGCGGTCGCCGCCGCGTCCGTGATCGCCAAGGTGCGACGCGACGCGATGATGGCCGAACTGGGCCTGGAATACGCCGACTTCGACTTCGCGGCCAACGCCGGCTACCCCTCGCCGACCCATCGCATCGCCCTGGAGGAGTACGGTCCTACGCCGCACCACCGAGTGTCGTGGTCCTACATGGACGCCCTGCCCCGGTGGCGGCATCTGAAGAAGGTGCGCGTCACCCCCGAAGCAGCCGCTCTGGAAGCCGGTGGCCAACTCGGCTTCGACTTCTGAGCGGTGCGGACATCAATTCGGTACCCGATGACGTGTTCCGCACTTACGTTTGATAGACATCCCTTTATGCCTCTCATCCCCGAGGAGCCTCAGATTCACGAGAGTGTCCCGGGTCCCCGCGCAACCCCGGCCGCCGGCCGTACCGCGCCGACCCCCCGTCCTGTTCCTGGCCCCGGTCCCCGCCCCGCGCCTCCGCGTGGCGCCCCCGCGTCCAGTGCCCGTCCGGGCAAGCCCGGACCCGCTGCCCCGCCGCGTGGGCCTGTCGCCGCTCCGCCGGCGCAGCGCACCGGCTCCCAGTCTCCCGCCGGCCTGTCCGGCACCGCGGAAGCGCAGCTCCAGCTCATCCCGGCACCCGCCGCCGGCGCCGTCGACGCTGCCGACGAGGCCGTCGACCTGCTGCTGGACTCCGGGCGTGCGCCGGGCGACATCCTGGTGCTGACCACCGGCGAGACCCACCCGTGGGCCGCGCATGAACTGTCCTTCGGTGAGGCGTCCTACTGGGCCCAACACGACGCCGCGGACGATGTGTTCTACGCGGACGCCACCGCCGAGCGGGCCACCGGCCGGCCGGTCGTGGTCGTCGCCGTCAACGGCGGTACGGACGAGGTCACCGCGCGGGCGCTGCCCACCGCGATGGCCCGTGCCGGAGCACTGCTGATCGTCTGCGGCGACCCGCAGCGGATCAACAGCGTTCTCGGCGCGAACGCCTGACCGCTGCCGGCTCGTAGCAGCCCGTCGGCCCCTGAGGCCGTCGGGCTCGCTCGCGCACCCGGACACGAGGGGCGTGCACCTGCGCGAGCGGGTGTGCACCTGTCCTCTTCGGCGGGCGGTCCGGCCGTGCCGGCCGAGGGGGCCTGCCTCCTTCTCGCGAGGGGTATGCCCGGCTCTCCTCGGTCAGCGCGCCGCCGTGTGCCGATGAGCCTCTGGGGCACCACCACCGGTGCGCCGGGGCGCCGAGCGGCTCTGTGCGACGGAAAGATTCGCGGCCGTGCGCGGCACATCAGGACGCGGCGCCGCCGGGCGACGGGCCGCCGTCATACGAACCGCCCCCGTACGGCGTGGTTCCGTGGCCGGCTTGTCCATGGGAGACGGCCTGGGACGGCGCCCGCCGCGGCCCTCGCCCAGTACTTGCCAGCGGTCGGGAGTCAGCGCGATGTACGCGCCGCAACGGAGCCCGTGCAGGGTGCAGGCGTCGCGCAGCCCCCACATCCACGCCCCGTCCGTCTCCGTCCAACGGGGCTCGCCCTCACGGCAGTAGAGCAGCACGGCCGTCCGGACCGGGGCGCGCAGCCGCAGGTCGTGCGGGGTGACCCGGCGCAGATGCGCCAGCAGCGCATTGCGGAACTCCCAGCCGTCGGGCGCGGCCGCGGACTCGGTGAAGGACGCACTGGCCGTCAACCGCTCCTGCGGATCGAGCACCGCGACAATGGCCGTCGACGGCCCCGGGCGATGACGATCGTGCAGGCCGGCGACGACCTCACGAGGGTTGCGCAGCAACGGAATACCGGCCGAGGCCCACTCTGCGGGCTCCAGCATCCGGCCCAGTCGGGCGGCGGGATCGGCGGACGCGGGCGGGGACACATGCGGGGGCGGGGCGAAGCCAAAGGTCACGTTCCTCCCTTCGTCTACACGTCCGCACGTCGGGCGGCGACCGGGCGCGCGTACGCACCACGACATGGCCCTGCCTGACCACGGACGGCCGGTGTACGGGGAAGCAACCCCAATTCTCGCGGTCGTACAGTCATGCGGCAACGAGCAATTTCCGCAGCCGCCCGCAATCACCCGGTACATCGCAAATATCCCTGCCCGCTGCACCGGACGGGGTGTACGGCCGCCCTAGCCCTGTACGGCGAGGACCAGCGGGAACACCCCTCCTGCTCCGGCCCTGCGCAGCAGCCGCGCGGCCACGGCCAGCGTCCAGCCGGTGTCCGCGTAGTCGTCCACCAAGAGCACCGGGCCGCCCGCCGACGCCAAAGCCTGCGCCAGCTCGGGCGGCACGCCCAACGAACTGTGCAGGGCCCGCAGCCGCTGGGCGCTGTTGCTGCGCGGAATCCTGCCGTCGGCACCGTCGTCCACCGAGGTCACCGTGCCCAGGAACGGCATCCGGCCGACCGCGGCGATCCGCTCGGCGAGCGACCGGATCAGCTGCGGGCGGCTGCTCGACGAGAGGCACACCACGCCCACCGGGCGGGGCGGCGCGTCCGCCGCACCGGATGCCCAACCCCCAGGGCCCTTGGCCCAGTCGGCGAGCACCGTGACCACCGCGGCCGCCACATCATCGGGGACCGGTCCGTCCGGCGACTGCGGCGCCAGCATCGGCCGCAGCCGATTGCCCCAGCCGATGTCCGAAAGTCGCCCCAGAGCCCGGCCGGTGGCGGCCAGCTCGCCCGCCGGGATACGCCCCTTGAGGTCCACACCCACCGCCGGCAGCCCCGTCGGCCACATCCGTCGCGGCTCCACCTCCACGCCCGGGCGCCCCAGCTCACCGCGCGCCGCATCCAGCGATGCGGCAGACACCTCGGTGGTGAACCGCGCCCCGCCGCAGTTGTCGCAACGGCCGCACGCCACCGCCGCCTCGTCGTCCAACTGCCGCCGCAGAAACTCCATCCGGCAGCCCGTCGTGGACGCGTACTCCCGCATCGCCTGCTGTTCGGTCTCGCGCTGACGCGCCACCCACGCATAGCGCTCCGCGTCGTACGACCACGGCCGCCCGGTGGCCGTCCATCCACCCTTGACGCGCTGTACGGCACCGTCCACGTCGAGCACCTTGAGCATGATCTCCAGGCGCGATCGGCGCAGTTCGACCTGCGGCTCCAGCGCCGGCAGCGACACCGGCCGCCCGGCGGCCGCCAGGACGTCCAGCGTCTGCCGCACCTGCTCCTCCGGCGGGAACGCCAACGACGCGAAGTACTTCCAGATCGCCTCGTCCTCACGCCCCGGCAACAGCAGCACCTCGGCGTGCTCGACTCCACGGCCGGCGCGGCCCACCTGCTGGTAGTACGCGATCGGGGACGACGGCGAGCCCAGATGCACCACGAACCCTAGGTCGGGCTTGTCGAAGCCCATCCCCAGCGCGGAGGTCGCCACCAGCGCCTTGACGCGGTTGGCGAGCAGATCGTCCTCCGCCTGCTGGCGGTCGGCGTTCTCCGTCTTGCCCGTGTACGAGGAGACCGTGTGCCCCCGGTGCCGCAGGAAGGCCGTGACCTCCTCGGCCGCGGCGACGGTGAGCGTGTAGATGATCCCCGAGCCCGGCAGCTCGTGCAGATGGTCCGCGAGCCAGGCGAGCCGGTGCGCGGCGTCCGGCAGCGGCAGTACGCCCAAGCTCAGGCTCTCCCGGTCCAGCGGCCCACGCAGCACCAGCGCCTCGGTGGATCCCTCACCCGTCCCGAGCTGCTCGGCGACGTCGGCGGTCACCCGGGCGTTGGCCGTGGCCGTGGTGGCGAGCACGGGCACACCCGGCGGAAGGTCGGCGAGCATCGTGCGCAGCCGTCGGTAGTCCGGCCGGAAGTCATGGCCCCAGTCCGAGATGCAGTGCGCCTCGTCGACGACCAGCAGGCCGGTCGCCGCCGCGAGCTTGGGCAGCACCTGATCACGGAAATCGGGGTTGTTCAGCCGCTCCGGGCTCACCAGCAGGACATCTACATCGCCGGCCGCCACCTCGGCCTGAACGGTGTCCCACTCCTCGGTGTTGGCGGAGTTGATCGTGCGCGCGCGGATCCCGGCCCGCGCGGCCGCCTCGACCTGATTGCGCATCAGCGCGAGCAGCGGGGAGACGATCACGGTCGGTCCGCTGCCGCGCTCCCGCAGCAGCGCCGTCGCGACGAAATAGACCGCGGACTTGCCCCAGCCCGTGCGCTGCACGACCAGCGCGCGGCGGTGGTCGGCGACCAGTGCCTCGATCGCCCGCCACTGATCCTCGCGCAGCCGGGCCGTGCCCCCGGAATCCCCGACGAGGCGGGTCAGGACGGCATCGGCTGCGGCACGCAGCTCTTCGTTGCTCATGCCCCCATGCAACCCGATGCCACTGACATCGCGCGAACCCCCGCCCGAAGCTGTGGATAACCTCGTCGCCCGCGAGTTATCCACAGGGGTCGCGGCGCGGCGGCCGGACGCGGGATCTTCAAGCCATGAATCCGCACAGCGAACCGCGCAAGCCCATCACCGACATCGACTCCGACTCCGATTCCGTCACGACACCCTCCGCCTCGTCCGCCTCGTCCGCCCCCTCCACCCCGGACTACACGAACACCTCGGATTCCCTCACCGCCTCCCACGCGGCCGAGCCGTCGGCCCCTGACGACCCCACAACCGCATCCGGCTCATCTGGCCCATCCGGCCCCACTGGCCCCATCGACGCCACCAGCGCCACAGACCCTGCAGAAGCCTCCAGCCCCACCGATCCTGCCAAAGCCGCCAATCCCTCCACCCCCTCTTCTCACTCCAACCCCTCTGCTTTCTCCGGCCCCGACCACATCACCAGCTCCCCGACCCCGCCCAACGAGTCCAACCCCTCCAGTAGCTCCCACCCCTCCCACTCCTCAGCCCCCTCCGACGCGGCCACGACCCCGCCCGCCGAACCCCGGGTCACCCTGCGCAGCCCGGCCGAGCTCGCCGACGCCCTGCCGTATGTCCTCGGCTTCTATCCGGACGACAGCGTCGTGATGATCGCGCTGCACGGCGAGCGAGGACGCTTCGGAGGCAGGGTCCGGCTCGGGATCCCGACGGACACCGCGCAGTGGCCGGACGTCGCCGACCAGCTCGCCGACTGTCTGATCTCGGCAGGTCAGGAGCGTGACGCCCGGCCCGCGGCGATCATCGTCTACCTCTGCCAGGAGCCCGCGGCGGGCGAGAGCGGCAAGGACGTCAAGGACCGGCTGCGGCCGCTCGCCCAGCGGCTGCGCACCGCCTGCGGCGCGCTCGACGTACCCGTCCTGGAGGCCCTGTGCATCTCCAACGGACGCTTCTGGTCCTACTGCTGCCCTGACTTCCGGTGCTGCCCAGCCGACGGCACACCGATGGTCATGCCGGGCACGTCCGTGATGGCCGCGGCCGCCGCGTACGCGGGAATGCAGGTACGCGGCTCGCTCAAGGAGATGGAGGCCAGGCTGGCGCCCCGTACCGGCCGGCGGGCCGCCGAACAGGAGCAGACGCTGGATGCGGCAGCCGGCGCGCTCGTCCCGCGGATGCTCCGGAGGGACGGTGCGATGGCCGTCCGCCGGGAGACCCTCGACCTGGCCGCGGCCATGATCCACCGATTCCGTCAGGACACCCCCTCGGGCAGCAACCGGGCCAGGGACGCCTGCGACGACGCGCTGATCACCGACGCCGAGGCCGCCGATCTCATCCTCGGGCTCCAGGACCGGGTCACCCGCGACCGGGCGGCCGAGTGGATGGACGGTCCTGCCGCTGCCCCTGCCCTCCGGCTCTGGCGCGCCCTCGCCCGCCGCTGCGCCGGCAGCTACTCCGAACACGCGGTGGCACCGCTCACCCTTGCCGGGTGGGTCTGCTGGTCCACCGATGACGGACCTTCGGCACGCGTCGCCCTCGGCTGCGCCCTGGCCATCGACCCCGACTACACCTTCGCCCAGCTGCTGCACCGCGCCATCAACGAAGGCCTCGATCCGGAGCCGCTGCGCCGCTGCCTGCGCGAGCAGCACTGGGAGGCGGCGAGCGCCGACGACGGGCCCGTACCCGCGGCCAAGGAGGCACCGCAGCCCGCGAAGCGAACGGGACCGCCCCGGCCCGGACCTGCCGGCCGCCCCCGCGGACCTCGCGGTGGCACCGGTCCCGGCAGCCGTACGACCGACGGGCGCGGCCGGCGCAGGGCCGGGCGGGACAGCGACCGGAGCCGGCGGTGACCGCGCCGTCGCTGCGTGGCCGGCGTGACCTGGGCGCCGGCCGGACCGTTCACCTGTGTGGCGCAGGCCGTACGGAGCCCCGACCTCATCAGGGAGCGCAGAGCGTGCCAGGCATCGTCCCCACCACTCAACCGGTCCGCCGGCCGTCCGGAGAGCGGCGCCCGGCACCACCTCCGGCCCCTCAACCGCAACCCGTCCACTCCTCACTGGTCTGCGTGGCACTGCCGGCCCTCGCCGTATCCCCGGCCTCGGGGCAGCTGACCGGCCACGGCCTGGACGGCTTCTACCGTGACGGCCGACGGGTCCTGTCCCGCTGCGAACTGCGGGTCGCGGGTGGCGAACCGCTCGTCCTCCAGGGGCGGTTGACCGGCGCGGACCGCGCCCGCTTCATCGGGACGATCCGCAGGACCGGCGAGCACGGACCGGACCCGGAGATCCGCATGGAGCGGCTGCGGTCCGCCGACGGCACCGAGCGGATCACGCTGTGCAGCAGCGCCGCACGGCCCGTTCGGCTGCCGGTCGAGATCCGGCTGGGCACGGACCTCGCGGAACTCGGAGCCGTCGCGGTCGGCCTCCCCGGCCCCGAACTGCGGGCCGCGGTCCACGGCTCCGGGCTCCGCTGGTCCGGGCCCGGTGTGCACGCGGTGGTGTCCGCGACGCCGACGCCCGAGGACGCGCTGGCCTCGGCGGGCCTGCTGCGCTGGGAAGTGGACCTGCCACCCGGCGGCCGCCGCACCATCGAACTGCGCGTCGCGCTGGAACACGACGCCGGCCGACGGCCCGGCACCGGGCCCGCCGGCAACCACCGGAGCCCCGGGGGTGCCCGCATCCCCGGCCCGCGCTCCGGGACGCTCGCGCCGCGGACCCGCACCGACCGGCCACCGCGCCCCTGGACGGCTGCCCGGCTGGAGTGCGACGACCAGCGGGCCGATGCCCTCATGGCGGGCAGCCTCGACGATCTGCACGGCCTGGTGATGCGCGACCCGGTCGCACCCACCGACATGTACGTGGCCGGTGGATTCCCCTGGCGCTGCGGCCTTGCACCGGCCGAGGCGCTGTGGACCGCCCGGATGCTGCTACCGATGGGCACCCGGCTCGCCGCGGGCACACTGCGCGTGCTCGCCCGCAGCCAACAAGCCGCACCAGGGGCGGATTTCGGCCGAATTCCCGGCGCTCTCCGCGACGCGGGACCGCACGCCCCACCGAGCTGCACCGGCATCGAGGCAACCCTTCTGTTCCCCACCGTGCTCGCGGAGGCGCGCCGCTGGGGACTGCCCGACCAGGAGACCGAGCGGCTGCTGCCCGCCGCGGAGCGCTGCCTGAGATGGCTGCGGATCACCACCGACCCACCGGGCGGCGGACGCGGTTACGTCCCCGACCCCGCGCCCGACGGGCCGTACCGCTGCGAGACCCAGGCCCATGCCCACCGTGCCGCCCTCCTGGGCGCCGATCTCCTCGACGCCGCCGGATCGTCCGACGCGGCGGCGCTACGGGACTGGGCCGCGGACCTGCGCACCCGGTTCCGTACGGACTTCTGGCTGGAGGACCGCGCGGGCGGCCGCCCCGCGGCCCTGCTCACCGCCGACGGGCGGCCCGTCCCGCAGCTCGTCTCCACCACCGCGCATCTCCTCGACACCGGACTGCTCGGTGGTGGCGCCCTCGCCCCCGGCCTGCTGGATGCGGCACAGACCGATCAGCTGGCCAGGCTGCTCGGCGGCCCGGCCATGGACTCCGGGTGGGGCCTGCGGGGGCTGGGCGCCAAGGAGAGCGGCTACAACCCGTTCGGCCACCGCAGCGGCGCGGTCCGCGTACACGAGACGGTGATCGCCGCCGCCGGACTGGCCGCGGCCGGCCACGAGCGGGCAGCCGGCGCCCTGACCAAAGGCGTCCTCGACGCCGCCGACAGCTTCGGGAACCGGCTCCCGGAGATGTACGCGGGGGAGCAGCGCACCGTCCACGGCGCCCCCGTCCCGCACCCGGCCGCCTGCCGTCCCGCGGCGGTGGCCGCCGCCGGCGCGGTGCACATACTGCTCGCGCTCGCCGGTCTGCGCCCCGACGTCCCCGCCGGAACGGTGGCCCTGCGGCCGCTCGGCACGGCTCCGCTCGGCGCGATACAGCTCACCGGCCTGAGCGTCGCGGAGCAGCCGTTCGCCGTACGGATCAGCAGACTCGGCATGGGGATGGTGGAGGTGGCGGCGGATGGTCTGCAACTGGGTTCCTGAAGCGCTTCGGGGCCTGTTTATCGTCAGGCGGACGACTATGATCACGCCATGCCTCCCTACGACCCGTCGGCCTTCCCGCCCTTCGCCGTAACCGTCGACCTGGTCGTGCTCACCGTGCGCCGCCACGCCCTGTGCGCGCTGGCCGTGCGCCGCGGTGAGCCGCCGTTCCAGGGCCGCTGGGCGCTGCCCGGTGGCTTCGTCCGGGCCGACGAGGACCTTGAGGACGCGGCCGCCCGGGAGCTCGCCGAGGAGACCGGTCTGCACGCCCAGTCCCCGACGGGCCCGGCACCCGCCTACGGCGCACACCTCGAACAGCTCGCCACATACGGAGACCCCAAGCGCGACCCCCGGATGCGGGTCGTCAGCGTCGCGCACCTGGTCCTCGCCCCCGACCTGCCCGCCCCCACGGCCGGTGGTGACGCCCACAGTGCGCGCTGGGCACCGGTGGAGACCCTCCTGGAGCAGGACGAAGCCCGCGAGGGCGAGCTGACGGCCCCGCTCGCCTTCGACCACGCCCGGATCCTCGGCGACGGCGTGGAGCGGGCCCGTTCCAAGATCGAGTACTCCTCGCTCGCCACGGCCTTCTGCCCGCAGGAGTTCACCGTGGGCGAGCTGCGCCGGGTCTACGAGGCGGTCTGGGGCGTCGCCCTGGACCCCCGCAACTTCCACCGCAAGGTGACCGGCACCCCCGGATTCCTGGTGCCCACGGGCGGCACGACAACCCGCCAGGGCGGTCGCCCCGCACAACTGTTCAGGGCCGGCGGCGCGACGCTGCTCAACCCGCCGATGCTGCGCCCGGAAGTCTGAGCCGACGCCGCATGCCGAGCTGCCGCAGGGGCCGGAAGGCGCTCGCGAGGACACGACGAACCATCATGATTGAATAATAACGAGAAAATAGGACATATCGCGGTACCTTGGCCGTGTGAGTCCCCTTGTACCCCCGACAGCTCCCCACCGGCCTCACGCCCCGCGAGGGCACCCGTCCGAAGCGCGGCCCCATGAACGACCGCGCCGGCCGGCCCGCCCGTAGCCGCGGCCCCGATCCTCGAACCCCCGGCCCCCGCACCGCTGTTGGCGCGATCCGGCGACGGTTTCGACGCCCCGCTGCGTTCACGGGGCGGCCCGGCCCGATCAACTGACCTGCCCTGCCTGGCCGCATCCGGAGTCTGTGCAGTCCCCGCGGGCAACGAGGCTGCGCTCCCCACCCCGTTCGGTCCGCCTGCTGTCATCACCATCGTCGAGTGGCGTCTTCTCGTCGCCGGCTGGGTGGTGGGTGCGGCGGCGCTCCGAATTGGACGGAAGTGCCGGTCGGCGACGTACTCAAGTCCATCGCAACGGAGTTACCGCCAATGCCTCGGAGTCTCGCCATAATCCGGGTCGGAGGCCGTCAAGTGGCGATCCGGCGGCCGTCAAGCGCCAGTCCGGAATCGACCGACGCGTATCGATCGTGAGGTAGTGCGCGATCCAATCCGTGGGCGGCGCATCGATGTTGCCGCCGACCGGTCTGGCCTGCGGTGATGTGGGTACGGCGCGGCCTGGTTTTATGTTCTGATCGAGTAAGGCGCCTGTTTCGGCGCAGTGTTGTTATGGCTGCTGCCCATAACTCGCCGCGGAGAGCGCATTTCTTTCCGATAAAGCGTCAATTCGGGGATGGGGGGCGATCACCCTTTCGTGTGCTTTTCACCAAAGACCTCAAGGGTGTTCAGGGTGTCGCCGACAAAGGATGCGTGAGTACCCTTGCGCACACCATGATGACCGCGGCTCGCCCCGGCGACACCGGCCTCGCAGGCCCGGGCGAGCTTGACCGCTACCCCTACGCGAACGCCGCCAACGCCGCGAACGCCACCAACGCAGCAGGCCAGGACCGTGCCGAGCGCGTTTCGCAGGTCTGGGACGGCTCTGAAGCAGACATCGGCCGGGTCGGCCGTCGCGCGGCCGGCAGCCGCGGCCGCGGCCTGCACGGCCAACTCGTCCAACAGCTCGGCCAGATGATCGTCTCCGGCGATCTCGGCGCCGACCGCCCGCTCGTCCCCGAGGAGATCGGCCAGCGCTTCGAGGTCTCCCGCACCGTCGTCCGTGAGTCGCTGCGCGTCCTCGAGGCCAAGGGCCTGGTCAGCGCCCGACCCAACGTGGGCACCCGGGTGCGCCCGGTCAGCGACTGGAACCTCCTCGACCCCGACATCATCGAATGGCGGGCCTACGGCCCACAGCGCGACGATCAGCGCCGCGAGCTGTGTGAGCTGCGCTGGACGATCGAGCCACTCGCCGCCCGCCTCGCCGCCGGCCACGGCCGCGAGGACATCCAGCAGCGGCTCGCCGACATGGTCGAGATCATGGGCCACTCCGCGGCCCAGGGCGACACCATGACCTTCCACCGCGCCGACGCGGAGTTCCACTCGCTGCTCCTGCAGCTCGCCGGCAACCGCATGCTCGAGCACCTCTCGGGCATCGTCTCCTCCGCCCTGCACGTCTCCGGCGGCTCCGCCGGCGGCTGCGAGCGACCGGTCGAGACGTCCGTGGGTCAGCACATGAGGGTCGTCGACGCCATCGGCTCCGGCGACGCCACGGCGGCCGAATCCGCGATGCGCCAGCTCCTCGCCGCTCACGGCGAGGCCGTCGGCCACGGCCCCGGGGCGCCCGTGGACCACGTCGTCCCCGCGCCCCGCGAGCACTGAAGGCCCGTACTCGACCGCGTACGGACCGTAGGCGCCGCGCGGCCCCCGTGCCCCGCGTCCCCCTCGGGCGGGGCACGCCGTACGCGGCGAAGGCGCACAAGATTGCCGGATCCGGGGCGTCGACCGGATCCGGCGAGAGACCTTGGGAGGGTTGCATGTCATATGACTGGGAATGGGTCGTTATGGGGTGTGACTCGGGCCACGCAGATTGGGCGTAACGCTCTTCCGGGAAGCGCGATGACTTAAGAGGTGATAGCCGAGGAGGGAATACGGACGGCGTTCGTGACGCTGTTCAACTCCCCGGTTGCCCCTGCGCCGTCGGTCCATCCCCACCGGCGGTCGTCGGCTCCGATCCACAGTGGACGGGGCCGGAAGCCGTTTCCATCGTTCCGAGAGGTTGTTCGTGTCGGCCAGCACATCCCGTACGCTCCCGCCGGAGATCGCCGAGTCCGAGTCTGTGATGGCGCTCATCGAGCGGGGAAAGGCTGATGGGCAGATCGCCGGCGATGACGTGCGTCGGGCCTTCGAGGCTGACCAGATTCCGCCAACCCAGTGGAAGAACGTTCTGCGCAGCCTCAACCAGATCCTCGACGAGGAGGGTGTGACGCTGATGGTCAGTGCCGCAGAGGCGCCCAAGCGCACCCGCAAGAGCGTCGCAGCGAAGAGTCCGGCGAAGCGCACCGCCACCAAGACCGTCGCGGCAAAGGCCGCCACGGTCAAGAAGACCACCGCCGCCGCCCCCGCATCTGTGGGGGACCCGTCGGCCGGTGAGTCCGAGTCCGCGCCCGCGAAGAAGGCAGCGGCGAAGAAGACGACCGCCAAGAAGGCGACCGCGAAGAAGACCACGGCCAAGAAGGCCACGGCCAAGAAGACCGGCAAGAAGGACGTCGACGAGCTGCTCGACGACGAGGCGACCGAGGAGACCTCGGCGCCCGGCAAGGGCGACGCTCCCGAGGCCGCCGAGGGCGCGGAGAGCGCCGGTTTCGTCCTGTCCGACGACGACGAGGACGACGCCCCCGCGCAGCAGGTCGCCGCGGCCGGCGCCACCGCCGACCCGGTCAAGGACTACCTCAAGCAGATCGGAAAGGTCCCGCTCCTCAACGCCGAGCAGGAGGTGGAGCTCGCCAAGCGCATCGAGGCGGGTCTGTTCGCCGAGGACAAGCTGGCGAACTCCGACAAGCTCGCGCCGAAGCTCAAGCGCGAGCTGGAGATCATTGCCGAGGACGGCCGCCGGGCGAAGAACCACCTCCTGGAGGCCAACCTCCGACTGGTCGTCTCCCTGGCCAAGCGGTACACCGGCCGCGGCATGCTCTTCCTGGACCTGATCCAGGAAGGCAACCTCGGTCTGATCCGTGCGGTCGAGAAGTTCGACTACACCAAGGGCTACAAGTTCTCGACCTACGCGACGTGGTGGATCCGCCAGGCCATCACCCGCGCCATGGCCGACCAGGCCCGTACGATCCGTATCCCCGTCCACATGGTCGAGGTCATCAACAAGCTCGCGCGCGTCCAGCGCCAGATGCTCCAGGACCTGGGCCGCGAGCCCACCCCGGAGGAGCTGGCCAAGGAGCTCGACATGACCCCTGAAAAGGTCATCGAGGTCCAGAAGTACGGCCGTGAGCCGATCTCGCTGCACACCCCGCTGGGCGAGGACGGCGACAGCGAGTTCGGTGACCTCATCGAGGACTCCGAGGCGGTCGTCCCGGCCGACGCGGTCAGCTTCACGCTTCTGCAGGAGCAGCTGCACTCGGTGCTGGACACCCTCTCCGAGCGTGAGGCCGGCGTGGTGTCCATGCGCTTCGGCCTCACCGACGGCCAGCCCAAGACGCTGGACGAGATCGGCAAGGTCTACGGCGTCACCCGTGAGCGGATCCGTCAGATCGAGTCCAAGACGATGTCGAAGCTGCGTCACCCGTCGCGCTCCCAGGTGCTGCGCGACTACCTCGACTAGTCCAGCCGGCCCGGACAACGCCGCGAGCCCGGTCTCTCCTTGGTGGAGGGGCCGGGCTCGCGGCCGTCCGGGTGCGCCGGGCCGCCGTTTGGGTCACTCTAAGTAGGCGAGCATTGTCCCAGAGTCAGGAGTTCGCATGCGTCCGACCGCACACGCTGCCCTCGGAGCCCTTGCGCTGGCCCTCGTCCTGCCGACGTCGGCGGCCGCGGACGAGGTGGTGATCGGCGGAAAGCCCGTCGCGCTGTCGCGGAGCCCCTGGGCGGTCGCGCTGGCCTCCCACGACCGCTTCGGTGCCCAGCGCTCCGGACAGTTCTGCGGCGGCGTGCTCGTCGGTCACTCGACGGTGGTGACGGCCGCGCACTGCCTGAGCAAGGAGGTGCTGGGCGTCCCCTGGCGACAGGTGAGGGATCTGCGGGTGGTCATCGGACGTGACAACCTCACCGGCGGCGGCGGGCAGGAACTCAAGCCCGCGAAGGTATGGGTGAACCCGCGCTACGACAGCTGGACCAACGAGGGCGATATGGCCGTCCTCACGCTGGACAAGCCCGTCCCCAACCGACCCATCCCGATAGCGGGACGGCATGACAGCGCCTATCAGCCGGGCAGTAGGGCCACGGTCTACGGCTGGGGGGACACCACCGGCGGCGGCAGCTACGCGTCACGGCTGCGGTCGGCGCACGTCAATGTGCTGCGCGACGAGGTCTGCGCACGGGCCTACCCGGGCAACGCCGACGGCAAATACAGGCCGCGGTCGATGGTCTGCGCAGGGGAGCCTGAGGGCGGCCGGGACGCCTGCCAGGGGGACAGCGGCGGGCCGCTGGTCGTGCGCGGACGGCTGGTGGGGCTGGTGTCATGGGGGACCGGCTGCGGTCAGGCAGGCAGCCCCGGGGTCTATACGCGGGCGTCGGCGCTGCTCCCGGCCGTGTCCGCACACGGGGCCGGCTGAGCGGCACGGGGAGCTGACCGGTATGCGTGCGCGTACGAGTGCGGGCGGTCTCCCGGTGGTGCCGGGGTGACCGCCCGCTGCACGGCGCTGGGCCGCTGCTCGCTCGTCGTGGATGCGAAGTGTCAGCGTTCCTCATCGGACGCAGACGCCGGAGGGGCGGTCAGCCGCTCCGTCTCGTCCTGTATTTCCGCGGCGATCTTCTTGAGTTCTGGCTCGAACTTGCGACCGTGGTGGGCGCAGAAGAGCAGTTCTCCGCCGGACATCAGGACGACGCGCAGGTATGCCTGGGCGCCGCAGCGGTCGCAGCGGTCAGCGGCCGTCAGCGGGCTCGCGGGTGTCAGAACAGTAGTCACGTCGCCTCTTCTCTAGCTCGACGAGCTGTCGTACCAGGGTCAACATCCAACCAGGCCGAAAACGTTCCCGCTCGTGCCTTTTCCTCGAAAAAAATTCTCGGAGGGGGCCGGGTGCTGCCGGGTGGCGGCGAATGAGCCGTATTGCTTGGTGGTCTGATTCACGTTGGTTGTTGGTCTGTCCCCCCGGCTGGCTTGCCGGTTGTTGATGAGGACGTGCCCGGAGCCTAAATGGTTCATGCCTCGAAGGGAACGTGATGTGCACGTCACTCGGACGTCACCCCTTCGAGAGATCGAACGTACGAGCGAAATTCTACTACCATGGGCATGCTTACGGGTGGCGTCACATCGGCTCTACTAGGCCTCGGTACCCTCTGACCGGCGACACCGCCACAACCGAGTCCGCGGAATGCGGACTGCCAGAAATTCAGCGAGGAGCGAACCGCGTGACCGCCGAGATGTCCGTGCCGTCCACCGCAGTGCTGACCGGGGCAGACCGGGACGGTTCCAACTACACCGCGCGGCATCTGCTCGTCCTCGAGGGCCTTGAGGCCGTCCGGAAGCGTCCCGGCATGTACATCGGCTCGACGGACAGTCGCGGGCTGATGCACTGCCTGTGGGAGATCATCGACAATTCGGTCGATGAGGCGCTGGGCGGCTACTGCGACCACATCGAGGTGATCCTCCACGACGACGCGTCGGTGGAGGTCCGCGACAACGGCCGCGGCATCCCCGTCGACGTCGAGCCCAAGACCGGCCTCAGCGGCGTCGAGGTCGTGATGACCAAGCTGCACGCCGGCGGAAAGTTCGGCGGCGGCTCGTACGCGGCCTCCGGCGGTCTGCACGGCGTCGGCGCCTCGGTCGTCAACGCCCTCTCCGCCCGGCTCGACGTCGAGGTGGACCGCAACAGCAAGACACACTCGATCAGCTTCCGCCGCGGCGTCCCCGGCATCTTCACCGAATCGGGGCCTGACGCCCCCTTCGACCCGGGCAACGGCCTGCTCAAGGGCAAGCGGATCAACAAGATGAAGACCGGCACCCGGGTCCGCTACTGGGCCGACCGGCAGATCTTCCTCAAGGACGCCAAGCTCTCCCTGGAGACGCTGTACGCCCGCGCCCGCCAGACCGCCTTCCTCGTACCGGGCCTGACCCTCGTCGTCCGTGACGAGCGTGGCATCGACGGCGCCGGCAAGACGGAAGAGACGTTCCGCTACGACGGCGGTATCAGCGAATTCTGCGAGTACCTCGCCCAGGACAAGGCCGTCTGCGACGTACTGCGGCTGACCGGACAGGGCACCTTCAAGGAGACCGTGCCCGTCCTCGACGACCGCGGTCACATGACACCGACCGAAGTCACCCGGGAACTGGGCGTCGACATCGCGCTGCGCTGGGGCACCGGCTACGACGCGGCGGTCAAGTCGTTCGTCAACATCATCGCGACGCCCAAGGGCGGCACCCACGTCTCCGGCTTCGAGCGCGCGGTCGCCAAGACCGTCAACGAGGTGCTGCGGTCGAGCAAGCTGCTCCGGGTCGCCGAGGACGACGTCGTCAAGGACGACGCCATGGAGGGCCTCACCGCCGTCGTGACCGTACGGCTCGCGGAGCCGCAGTTCGAGGGCCAGACCAAGGAGGTGCTCGGCACCTCCGCCGCCTCCCGGATCGTCGCCCAGGTGGTGAGCAGGGAACTCAAGGCGTTCCTGACCTCCACGAAGCGGGATGCCAAGCAGCAGGCGCGCTCCGTCCTGGAGAAGGTCGTCGCCGCGGCCCGTACGCGTATCGCCGCCCGTCAGCACAAGGAGGCCCAGCGGCGGAAGACGGCGCTGGAGTCCTCCTCGCTGCCGGCCAAGCTCGCGGACTGCCGCAGCGACGACGTCGACCGCAGCGAACTGTTCATCGTCGAGGGCGACTCGGCGCTGGGCACCGCGAAACTGGCGCGGAATTCGGAATTCCAGGCACTGCTGCCGATCCGCGGCAAGATTCTGAATGTCCAGAAGTCGTCGGTCTCGGACATGCTCAAGAACGCCGAGTGCGGCGCCATCATCCAGGTCATAGGGGCCGGATCCGGCCGCACCTTCGACATCGACGCCGCCCGCTACGGCAAGGTCATCTTCCTGGCCGACGCGGACGTCGACGGCGCCCACATCCGCTGTCTGCTGCTGACCCTCTTCCAGCGCTATATGCGCCCCATGGTGGAGCAGGGCCGGGTCTTCTCGGCCGTCCCGCCGCTGCACCGCGTCGAACTGATCAACCCCAAAAAGGGCCAGGACAAGTACATCTACACCTACTCGGACAACGAGCTGCGTCAGACGCTGCTCGAGCTCCAGCGCAAGAAGGTCCGCTACAAGGACAGCATCCAGCGCTACAAGGGCCTGGGTGAAATGGACGCTGACCAGCTCGCCGAGACGACCATGGACCCGCGGCACCGCACCCTGCGCCGCATCAACATCAGCGATCTCGAAGCGGCGGAGAAGGCCTTCGACCTCCTCATGGGCAACGAAGTCGCCCCCCGTAAGGAGTTCATCACCAACTCCGCGGCCACTCTGGACCGTTCCCGCATCGACACCTGAGCGGACCGCAGCTCCCGACGGGCGCCTCTCCACCCCTGGGTGGAGAGGCGCCCGTC
>NZ_QUAC01000473.1 GCF_003389455.1 Streptomyces inhibens
TGTGGGAGAGTAGGACGCCGCCGAACAATCATTGTGGGAAAGCCCCGCACCTTATGGTGCGGGGCTTTTCTGCGTTCAGGGCCCGTTCGCCCCCTTCCATACGCCGGTCGCCTGCGCCGGCTCTACGGGGTCATCCGTCGAGGCCGTCGGAGGGGACGGGCCGGATAGGGATTCTGGGCGCACACAGGGGCTCCTGAGTGCGAAGGGTGGCGGCCGCCCTGCCGCTAGGAGTCGACTCCATTGCTTATGTCGCTGCTACGCCGCCCTGCTCGATTCCCCCTGCCCTGCAAAAAAGCCCTCCGTGAGGGAGGGCTGGAAACAGTACGGCAAGAGCGTCCCGGCAGGACTCGAAGTTGGGCCCAGGTGTTTAGAAGGCGCTTGGTGGGAGCGGTATAAATAGGACTCTGAACTGCATGGACGCGGGAAGCTGACCAGTCGTCACGGCAACCTTCGATGATTTCGGGAAGCTTCCGACCTGACGCGTGACTGATAGGGCGGGGCCGCGTGAGGGGAGATCCGACACGTACTCGGTGAGCCAGGTGGCGAGAACCTGCGGGAAGGCAGTCACGACCTGGCCGCCAAAGGCAGGATCCGCACCGGGTCGCTGGCCGGCGGGAAGAAGGCGAGACGGCTCGGTGCACGAACGTCTTCGTCGTCGTAGGCCCATCCCACGGCAGCGGAGACCACGTAGTCCGCACGGCCATCTGAGGTCTCCAAGATATGGACACGGCCGCTGCGGCCGACCGTGTCGGTCTCTGCGAGGATGCGGGCGCGCTCCTCAGCTGTGGCGCACCGGATGACGAGGCCGTCGTAGACCATCCCTGTCCGTACCGCCTCGACCGGCTTGAAGAGTACGTCGATTCTTGGAGCGTTGTCGGCGAGCTCGCTGCGCAGCAGGAGCTGGCTGTGGCTGACCGAGTAGACCCAGACCTCGAACCTCCGGTCGGACCGGAACAACTCCCGCCCTGGTACGAAGCAATCGTCCCGGTTGAGCCACGCGTCCGTCTGCATGTGGGGATCCTGCCAGCCTCGACCGAAAGCCCCTCCAAGGGACTCTCAAATGATCACGTGAAACGCGTGAAGGGCCGAGCGGTGATGCAGATCAGGCCCTTGACCCGGGCTTCCGAAGTCGGGAGCCGTGAACCCACGACCTTTTCGTCCCGAATGAGGTTCGGGCAATATCGACACCTGCCTCGATGGCATTTGCTCAGGCCAGGGCATTGGTATGGGTCGGAGTGGCGGGGTCTCGCGGGGGTTTCGGGAGCGAGTTGGCTCCCAAATGGCTCCCAGGAAAACCATCCCTTGCTGGTTCCTTGCGACCGCTTGCCCGGGCTGACTGGGTTTTAGAGATCATCTCAATTGGCTTGATCACTGGGCTGTCTGCCGTGATGGCGTGGGTGGGGCGTCTGGTTCCGGACGGGTTGTGGGAGGTGTTCCGGCGGGTGGTTCCGGCTGCACTGGTGCGTCCGCCGGGTGAGGGATCAAAGGTTCACTTGATCACTGAGCGGACCGGTCTGCCCCTCATCCCGCGCATCGCCCGCAAAGGGGTCGAGTCCTCCCAGCGCCTGGGCCGACACCGTTGGACCGTGGAGCGCACGGTGGCCTGGCTTGCCGGGTGCCGCCGTGTGCACCGCCGCTACGAATGCAAGGCCGAACACTTCCTGGCCTTGGCCGGCATCACCGCCGCTCTCATCTGCTACCGGCGCCTGGGCGCGTAAGCCGGTTCATGCGGCTCCGGGGAACCCGGGTCGGCGCCGTCGAACTGGAGGCACGAGTCGTGGTTCAGGCCCAGGAATTCCGCCATGGGCGCGGCAGACGGCCGGTCGCCGACAGATCCTGGCGAGCCTCCGCCGACCACAGTGGCGGGAAGAACGGCTGTCCTGCCTGCCGTTCAGTACGGAGGCTTCGTCACGAGACTTCGTCGCTCCATCCGGCCCACCGTAGCCGCTCATCGTGTTGGCGCTCCTTGCATTCGGCCACGACTTGCTCTGCAGGCCCTGGAGTGGCTCGGGTTGATTCCCCACCCACGAGGCTCGGCCTGACCGATCTGTCGGTCTCAGCCCTACGGGCGGACTTCAGTTCAGGCCACCTCAGGCCGCGTCAGCCGGCGAACCCCGGCACCACCAGACCGGACTCGTACGCGATCACTACCGCGTGGGTCCGGTTCTGCGCACCGAGCTTGGTCAGCACGTTCCCGACGTGCGTCTTCACCGTCTCCAGACTCACTGTGAGCGACTCAGCGATCTCCGGGTTGGACAGGCCGGTGGCCATCAACCGCAGCACCTCCTCCTCCCGCCCCGTCAGCGCCGCCTGCGGCAACGCCTCGGCGGAGCCCAGCGGGCGGGCGGCGACCATCCGGCGCAGTGCCGCCGGGAAGAGGATCGCCTCTCCCGCCGCCACCACCCGCACCGCCTCCGCGATCTGCTGGACCGGAAGCCGCTTGAGCAAGAACCCGCTGGCCCCCGCGCTGAGCGCGGCGGTGACGTAGCCGTCGTTCTCGAAGGTGGTGATCACCACGACCTTCGGCGGTTCGGCCGACTCGGCAAGGAGTTGCCGGGTGGCCTCGATCCCGTTGCGACGCGGCATCCGCACATCCATCAGGACCACGTCCGGCCGCAGCCGCCGCACCTGCTCGACCGCCTCAACGCCGTCGGCGGCCTCCCCGACCACCGCGATCCCCGGCCGTGCCGCGAGCAACATGCGCAGACCGCTGCGGGTCACCTCGTCGTCGTCCGCGATCAGGAGTGTGACGGGGGCGCTGGTAGGGCTGGTGGTGGCGGGTCCGGTGCCGGCGCCAGTCATGACGGCTGAGCTCGCGTCAGGGCTGGTCGTGACGGCTTCGCTCGCGTCAGAGCCGATCATGCCGTCAACCGTACCGGCAGCCGGACCGCCAACCTCCAGTGCTGCGGCCCGTCCGGGCCGGCCTCGATCTCACCGTGCAGCAGTCGCACGCGCTCGGCCAGCCCAGGCAGGCCGTGCCCGGATGTCGGGAAGGCATCCGGGCCCGTGCCTATACCCGTGCCCGCCCCGGTCCGGTTGACCACACTGAGCTCCAGTCCGTCCGGCGCGGCCGCCACCCGGACCTCGATCGGACCGCCCGCCCCGTGCCGCAACGCGTTCGTCAGCCCCTCCTGCAGGATCCGGTACGCCGCCCGGGAGAGCGTCCCCTGGACCTGCGCCAGCTCGCCCGACAGCTCCGGCTCCACCACCGCGCCCGCGTGCCGCAACCGGTCAAGGAGCTCAGGCAGGTCGGACAAGGTCCGGGTCGGCGCTGTCTCCGCCTTCTCCTCGCGCAGCACGCCCAGCACGTAGTCCAGGTCCTCCAGCGCGGCCCGGGACGACTCCTCGATGCTGCGCAGGGCGGCCCGCGCCGCCACCGGGTCAGCGGAGAGTACCTCGCCCGCCACCGCCGCCTGGATCGTGGTCGCCGTCAGCGTGTGCCCGATCGAGTCGTGCAACTCGTGGGCCATTCGGTTACGTTCGGCCAGCAGTAGCTCCCGCTCGGCCGCCAGCGCGAGCCGCTCAGCCGACGACGGCCCCAACAGCCTCGGCGCCAACCACCGCAGAGCGCTCGTCACCACCACGCACGCAGCCGCCGCCAGCAGCACGCAGCCGAGCGCCACCACCCAGCTGCCCCAGCCACCCGCCACCCGCACCGACCAGCCGAACAGGCTCAGTCCCGCCTCGGCGCCGAGCCAATTCCCCGGCAGGACCAGGCCCGCGATGAGCAGCACACTGCTCACCAGCGCCCCCGTCCACCCCAGTGCCACGTGCAGCAGCAGCCAGAGAGGAGTCCGCCAACGGTCAGCGCCGGATGGCACGGCGCGGGTCGGCGCAGTAGGAGTCGGCCCAGTGCCGGGTGAGCTCGCGGACTGACGTGCGGCCACAGGATCCGGCAACGGCACCCTCAGCAGTCGACGGGCGACCGCGATCAGCCCCCGCCGCGTGGTGCGGGCCAGCCCGACCACACCGATCAGTGCCGCCCAGTCCAGCAGGGTCAGAACGACCTGCACTCCATAGGGAGCGGATCGCCACGCCAGCGTAGGCAGCATGGCGAAAGGCAGCAGTGGAAGGCTCGCCAGCGCGCCGCAATAGGCGAACAGCATGCCCGAATATGTGGAGCCGCGCAGCAGCGGCCGGATTCCCCTGATCATGATTCGGCCAGTATGGCCGGGCAGCTCACCGGCGGCCTCCCCCGGTCGAGGGAGCACTTTCTCCCGCCTTCCCGCGATGCGCATCCAAGACCCCGGAAGCCAGGATCGTGCCTTGACCAGTTGACCGGAGGACGGCTGATGAACACGCAAGGGATAAAGACGTTGCCCCACCCCCGGGGCCCCGGCTACGGCATGCAGGCTGAGGTTGGCAGGAACAGCCTGGCCGTGGCCGCCATGGTGCTGGGCGTCACCGGCTTGATCACCTCGATCGTGTTCATCGGCGGCCTGCTCGGCGTCATCGGCCTGATCCTGGGCGTCGTCGCCCTGAAGACGACCAAGTGGACCGGCGTCGGCCGTGGCATGGCCATCACCGGCGTGGTGACGTCGTTGATCGCCATCGTGGTGTCCATCCTGGTCGCCGTCTTCGTGGCCTGGTACGCCAACAACACGCAGAAGTGCTACCAGCCCGACAGCTTCCGGCAGTACACGCAGTGCGTCCACCAGCAGCTCAGCGGGCACTGACCGGCGCCCGGCAGCACAGCAGGTAATGACCCCCGAGCATGGATTCGCCAACCTCCCACGCACAAAAGGGCGGAAGGGCTAGTCACCTCTGCCCAGCAAGGACGAGCACAATAATGCGAAACGGACGAATAGCGTCTCTTCTGGCCGCCGGCGCCGCGGCGACTTTCGTTTCAGCACTGACACCCGCAACGACCTTTGCCGGACCTCAGGCATCTGTGGCCAAGGACCCTCTGCGCCAGTACGCGCAGCAGAAACCCCGGTGGCAGCGCTGCGACGCACAAAGCCCCGCCACCTTTCAGTGCGCGATTCTCAAGGTGCCGCTGGACTACAGCGATCCCAGCGGCAAGAAGATCGACATCGCGATATCCCGGCTGAAGGCAAGCAGCGCAAAGGAACGTCGCGGCGTTCTGCTGCTCAACCCCGGCGGCCCCGGCGGACCGGGCCTGCATATGCCTGTCGCCCCGGAATCGAAATTCCCCGAGGAGGTGAAGAGACGGTACGACCTCATCGGGTTCGACCCGAGGGGCGTCGGGCAGAGCTCTCCCGTCAGCTGCGGTCTGACGGACGACGAGAAGAACGACGAGCGCCCGTACAAGGCCGAGACGTTCGCGAAGGACGTGAAGTGGGCCCGTACGGTGGCCGACAAGTGCCGGGCCAAGGCGGGTGACATGCTGCCGCACCTCACCACCCGCAACACCGCTCGCGACATGGACGTCATCCGTGCCGTGCTGGGAGAGAAGAAGATCTCCTACCTGGGGTACTCCTACGGCACCTACCTCGGCGCCGTCTACACACAGATGTTCCCCCAGCGAACCGACCGGTTCGTGTTGGACAGTGCAGCCGACCCCACGCGGATCTGGCGGGGCATGTTCCAGACGATGGCGGAGGGGACCGTGCCCGCCTTCACGAGATGGAGCGCATGGACTGCCGAGCGACACACGACGTACAAACTGGGCAATACCCCAGCCGAGGTCCGCAAGACCTTCTGGGACCTGATCGCCCGGGCCGGCCGCAAGCCCATCGACTCCGGCGGGAAACTCCTCACCGGTGACGCCATCCGCGCTGAGCTGCGTGCCACGTTCTTCCACGTTCAGGCCGCCGCCGAAAGGGTCGCCGAGCTGAAGAAGGCGGCCGAGGGCAAGAAGCCGGCCCCGTCCGGCTCGCCCGAGCGGGCCCCGAGCCCCGTCCCGCCGGCGTTCGCCCGTGCCGTCCCCTCGGACAACGACGCCGCGAGCGCCTGGGCTGTCATGTGCGCCGACACCCGCACGTCGTGGCCGGACGCCCCCGAGCAGTACCGCCGCGACGCGATCCGCGACAAGGCCCGGTATCCGCTGTACGGCGATTTCGCGTCCAACATCAAGCCGTGTGCCTTCTGGAAGCAGGGCAGCGAGCCCGCGACAACGGTGAACAACAAGGTCAGTGCACTGATCCTGCAGAACGAGTGGGACCCTCTGACGCCCCTGGCCGGCGGCCGGCGCATGCACCGGGCCCTGCACGGCTCCCGGATGGTCACTGTCGCCGGAGGGGAGGGGCATGGCGTCTACGCCCTCACCAACTCCTGCGCGGACAAGAGCGCCACGGCCTATCTGATCACGGGCAGGCTCCCGGCCAAGGACCTGACCTGCCAAACGCCGACCGAGCCGGCACCCCCGGGAATGCATAACCGCTTCTGACCCTCGGCTGTCCAGGGTGTGGGCAGTTACCCAGGTCGGACTCGCGGAGCTCGGCGGTCCGTGACGTCGCGATCGGTGCGGCGCCGACGGCGGGCCTGGAAATAGGCCGACGCGCGTGCGGCGCACCCGGCCGCGGCTGCCACCGCCGTCATCCCAGCCGTTTGCGGCAATGAAACACTTCCAGGCCCCCTAGTGGTGCTCCGCCTTCTTGTGGGCGTCTCCTCCAGCTCCTGCTGAGTCATTGTGGGGATGAGATCATCGGCCGGTGCCGCAAGTCCATGGTGACTCCGGCGGGAGGTTCGTTCCTGTGCCATGTCTGATCCGGGTCAGCACGTCCAAGCGCCGAATGGCGAATTCCATGCCGTCCTCTCGGACCGTGTCACACCTCGCGGTGACGCCTTGTTCCACGCCGACCTTGTCGTCCTCGGCGAGGTGACCTTCCAACTCGCGACCGAGCCGGTCCGGTGAGTCGCCGCTGCGTGTTTCCGCTCGCCCGGCGGTCTGCCGGTGCTCGTTGCGAGCCGCGCGAATGGAGGCAAGACGCGTCTGAAGCGCGCGCATCTCATTGCTTTCGCTGGATCGATTCCACCCAGCCGGTCAATGCCTGCATTCTGTGCCCGGCCTGGTCCAGAGGGGCCTGAGCGCGCTGACAGAGCAGGTCCCTACGCCCTTTCGGGGCCCGTCATACCGCAGCTGCTGCCACCTCAGCTCCTGCGAAGCCGACGAGGATGCGCCGTAGGGCTGACGGGGCCGTGACAGTGACGGCCCACTGGATTCAGCGCCCGGTCTTCAATCGGATGTCCTGGTTCCAGGCATGCGTGCGCCCGGATGGGGTTGTCTTGCAGGCGGCGGCGTAGCAGCGCCAGAACCAGGTGCCGTTCTTGCGGCGCCGGATCTCGATTTCCGCGCCCTTGCACCGCCCGCACTTCGGCGGTCGTGCGAACGCCTCCGCGTGTTCATGCGCCAGCAGCTTCCGCGCGAAGTACGTGCCCCGCATGGTCAGCATGACCTCCCGGGTCCAGCTCTGCGAGAGCACGTTGAGGCTGCCCAGCATGACCGTCCGCTCGTCGATCACTGCGATCTTCTGGTGCATGACGTTCATCGGGACCACGGTGTGGGCCACGGAGCGCAGGTCCGCGATGAGTGACTGGCTGGTGTCCTTCCGCTGGAGCTGGTCCGTGTCGTCGCGGATGAAGACCCTGATCCGCACGCCCCGATCGGCTGCTGCCCGCAGTTCGGGCAGCAGGGATCGGATCCGGTTGGCGACCCAGGGGGCCCAGAGCCACAAGGACTGTCGCGCCTGCCGGATCTCGTCGGTGAACGTGCGGTAGAAGTCCCGCTCGTCATCGACCTCAGTGACCTCCACGTGCCGGCTCAGCACCTCGGCGAGTGCCGTGCCGAACTCCCCTCGGAAGGGGACGGGCGCGTGGGGCGGGGTGATCAGGTGCTTGGCGTGGAGCACCCGGACGCCCGGGGTGCCGATCAGCGCGGCCAGTTGGGCCAAGGCCATCCCCGGGCGTGCGCCCTTGACGCGCTCTCCGCTGGCGATGATGTAGAGGCGGGTCTTGACCCGGGTGACGGCGACGTTGAACAGCCGCACGCCGTCGCGCGGCCACGGGCTGGGGGCCGGCTGACGGTGAGCGTGAGCCATCCACAGTTCGCGACTGTCCGCGCTGCCCTCCACCGTGTCGAAGACGACGATGTCGAACTCGCGGCCCTGGAACTTGTGGGCCGTGCCGACCTCAGCCAGTGGCCGGCTCGGGCCCTCGACGTCCCGCAGGGCCTCCAGGGTGGCGTCGGCCTGGACGCGGTACGGCGTAACGATGCCCGCCTCCTCGCCCTGTTCGCGGTGCAGCTCCACCAGTGCCCGTGCGATCAGTGAACCGGCGGGCCACCATCCGCTGCGGCTGCCGGTCGGATGGGCGCGGGCCAGCTCGTGCAGACCGTCGGTGTCGATAAGGACGATCTCGGGGTCGTTGTCGGGCCGTTCCCGCGATGCCTGGCTTCCGCCTTGCAGGACTCCGCCGTACGCAAGATCGTTGGCCAGCTTCATCACGGCCGGGCCGAAGCGGTGCTGCTCGGTGAGGGTGATGCAGGCCGGGCGCGCCTGCGCGTCAGCGGGCTCGCTGATCCCGCAGTGCTGGAAGACGTCGGGGAGCAGCCACCTCTTGATGTCTTCGCGGTCCTGGTCCTTGAGCGCGGCCGGTATGACGGGTCCCAGCTGCATGAAGTCCCCGAGAAGTACGGCGGCCCGGCCGGCCCTGCCGGTGGCGAGCAGCACCTCGGGCAGGGTGGCGGCGCCGGCCTCATCCACGAGAACCACGTCGTACGGACCCTCGAAGACCGCCCGGTTCGTGCGGAAGCGGGCCAGGGTGGTGGCGACCAGCTTGGCGCCCTTGATGATCTCGCCCTGGGCGTTGCGGGCGAGGCGTTCGTATGCCTCCTGGACCTCCTGGTACTGCTTCTCAAGCTCGGGACGACGGGCGGTGTCGACGGCCACGGCCGGGCGCAACCGTTCGGCCCGGTCGTACTGGGCTGGCCAGCCCCTCCGCCCGGCTTGTTCGGTGAGATCCTGGGCCTTCTGGGCCTGTCCTGAGGCCTGGACGGCGCGGGCCGCCTCCTGTTCGCAGGTCGCCCGCTGCTGCTGGGCCTCCTCAGCCGCGTTCAGTTTGGCCTCGGCGTCCGCCTCGAGGGTGCTGATCTGCTCCATTGTGAGCGGAATGCTGTCGACCAATGCCGTGATCCGGGTGCCGAGCGTCGCACTGTGCACGGTTGCTGTGGCGCGGGCTTCGCGCGCCGTCAGCCGGGCCCCTGCGGCCTGCTGCTCGGCTTCCTCCAACTGCCGCTGGAGCTCTGCGATCTTCTTGCGAGCGCGCCTTTTGGCTATGGCGCCCAGGGCTTCGAGCTCCCCCAACTCCCCGCTCAGGGTGCGGCAGCGGTCCTCCGCGATCAGTGCATCCGCCTCGCGGTTCTCCGCAGCCTGCCGGATCTGAACCACTTCCCCGGAGAGCTGCTCCGCTTGGCGCCACTGGGCACGGGACGGCTCCGCCGCCGAGACGCGGGCGGCGGCCGTTTCGGCGGCCGACACGGCGTCCTCCAGCTGGCGGTCCGCTTCGGCGAGCCGGCTATGGGCGTTGGTCAATCGTGCCAGCGCGGAAGCGAGATCCTGGCCGGGAGTGCGCAGTAGCTTCAGCGCGGCGAAGTACGTCGGAGGATCAAAACCGGCCAGCGCGCTGTCCAGCGCCGCCAATTGCTCGGCCCGGTCCCGGATCGCGACGAGCTCGGCCTCGACCGCGCTGCGGCGCTCGGCCGTTTCCGTTAAGCGTGCCTGGACCATCAGCGGCAAGGAGACGGAGGGGTCCTCGGCCACCTCCCGAAGGTGAGGCGGGCCCACGCGGACGATATCGCCCGGTTCGTGGCGCTTCTCCCGCACCACATCGAGTAGGGCGTTGTCCACTGCGATGTTGGTCGCGGAGGCGAGCAGCACCCGCTCGCCCCGGGCGATGAGATCGCCGATGGCGCGCTTGAGCACGGTGGTCTTGCCGGTGCCTGGAGGGCCCCACACCAGGTGGACGCCTTCGCCGAGGCAGGCCCGGTAGGCGTCCCCTTGTGCGGGGTGAAAACCGGGTGGGTCCACGTCGCGCGCCGGCACTCCTCCTATGGTCCGGGCCGCCAGCGCGGCGGCCAGAGGATGTTCGCCGATGCCGGCGATGCCGTCACGCAGGGCCTCGACGAGGAACGTGGGTGGCTGCTTCAGCATCCACAGGTGCGGATCTGTGATCTCTGCGAACTCGGCTACGCGCAGGGTGAGCAGGGAGCCGTTCTGCACCGTCTCGGAGACAGAGAAGCCGTTCGCCTCGATGGAGTCGTCGTCCGGGCCGGCGAGCCGCAGGCTGTCGAGCTGGTCCGGTCCGATGTCGGAACCGCGCAGGTCCACCGCGTACTGACCGGGTTCACCGGTCCGGGCCGCCCGCCCTATGCGCTGCCAGCGGGGCTTCCTGCCGGCACCGCCCTCGACGGCGATCCACTCGCCCAGCGCCGCGGCTATCTCCTCACGCCACCCCACGTACCGCCCCCTAGTCCCCCGCCCCAGAACCAAATCCGCACACTACCCAGCCGTGCGAAGTGACACACATAAAGGGGATGCGTAACCGACGGTGCGGAGCGGGCTGGTGTGGATCTTGTGGGGGCCAGGCTCCAGACCTGACCCGGCCGAGATCAGCGAGCGGTCTCCTGTGCGCTGTCCGTTCCACCTGAGGCAGGGGGCGCCGGTCCGGGCGAGAGGGAGTCTGCCGTCGGTCGTCAGCGGGCTGCGTGGACGCTTGTGAGTCGTTACTGCAGTTCACTCGGGGGTGAACCGAGCGTACGGCCCGTGCCGGTGCCGGCCGGCGGGTGGCGGTGGGAGGGCAGCTGGATGCCGGCCGGCATCGGTTGTCGCGCCACCGTCGCCCCGCCTGCCGGGACACCGGATCGGAGAGTTGGTCGAGATCAGACCGCCGGAGCCGGGTAGGTCGGGTACTCCACCCCGGAGACGTGCTGGACGACGCGGATGACCTGGCAGGAGTAGCCGAACTCGTTGTCGTACCAGAGGTAGAGGATCGCGTTGTCGCCATCGACCTTGGTGGCGCCGGCGTCGATGATCGAGGCGTGGCGCGAGCCCATGAAGTCGCTCGAGACCGCATCGGGGGCGGTGGTGAAGTCGATCTGGCGCTTGAGCGGCGAGGTCAGCGACACGTTGCGGAGGTGGTCGAGGACCTCCTCGCGGGTGGTCTCGCGCCCGAGCCGCAGGCTGAGGATCGCGATCGAGACGTCCGGGACCGGGACGCGGATCGAGCTGCCGGTGATCGGCGCCTTGAGGTCGGGCAGCGCCTTGGCGACGGCGGAGGCGGCGCCGGTCTCGGTGATGACCATGTTCAGCGGCGCCGAACGGCCGCGACGGTCGGCCTTGTGGTAGTTGTCCAGCAGGTTCTGGTCGTTGGTGAACGAGTGGACGGTCTCCACGTGGCCGCGCAGGACGCCGTACTCGTCCGCCATCGCCTTCAGCGGCGGGACGATCGCGTTGGTGGTGCAAGAGGCGCAGGACAGGATCTGCTCGTCCGGCTTGATCGTGTCGTGGTTGACGCCGTGCACGATGTTGGGGACGTCGCCCTTACCGGGCGCGGTCAGGACGACCTTGTCGATGCCGGGGCGCAGGTGCTTGGACAGGCCCTCGCGGTCGCGCCACTTGCCGGTGTTGTCGATGAGGATGGCGTCCTTGATGCCGTACGCCGTGTAGTCGACCTCCGACGGGTCGTTGGCGTAGATCACCTTGATCTCGTTGCCGTTGGCGATGATCGTGCTGCTCGCCTCGTCGACGGTGATCGTGCCCTGGAACTGCCCGTGGATGGAGTCGCGGCGCAGCAGCGAGGCGCGCTTGACGATGTCCTGGTCGCCGCCCTGGCGGACGACGATGGCGCGCAGGCGCAGGCCGTTGCCGGAGCCGGCCTTCTCGATGAGCAGGCGGGCCACGAGGCGGCCGATGCGGCCGAAGCCGTAGAGGACGACGTCGCGCCCCTCGCGGCACTCGATCTTGTTGTCGCCGGTGGCGCCGGCGACGGCCTGGGCGGTGAACTCCTCCACCGAGAGGCCGCGCTCGTCGGTCTTGTACGTGGCGGCGAGCATGCCGATGTCGATCTGGGAAGGGCCGAGATCGAGCGTGGTGAGAGCCTGCAGGAACGGCAGCGTCTGAGTCACCGAGAGTTCCTCGCCGGCGATCTGCCGCGCGAACCGGTGGGTCTTGAGGATGCTGACCACCGACTTGTTCACCAAGGAGCGGCTGTGAAGCAGGACCGTGACGTCCCGCTCCCTGTGCAGCTTCCCGATGATCGGGATCATCGACTCCGCGATCTCCTCGCGGTTCTTCCAGTTGGTGAACGAGTCGTCGTTGACAGTCACAGGTTTATCTTTCGAGCTAGGCGGTGCTCATATGCTAGCCCCCCGCTACTTTGATCGTTCAAACGCCCCCACCTGAGGGGGATGTCGTGATCGGGTCCCAGGGTCACGGCGGCGTGGTGAGGGGCTGCCGGGCGGCGTGAAGGTGTCTTGTTTGGGGCGATTTGATCCGGTTGGCGTGATCTCTGTGGTCCTCGGTATCAGGTCCCGGGGCGAGGGCGCCATTAGCGAGAAGGCGCCGGACAACTGGCTCAAGGGTGCGGTGGCCCGGCGTGACATGCCGCACGTGGTGGCCGGGATTCTGTCGGGCGAGCTTGGGGAGCAGGTTTCGGTCCGCGGTTTGTGGCCAGAGAAATTTCGGTGCCGCCGTGGCCGGAAGGTGCCTATTCCGACGCGGTGCTCTTCTCCAACGGAACTTGCCCACCGCTCGGTGGGCGCCGGGGCACCACGCGGTGGGCTGCCGGCGGTCGCTGGAGGCGGCACAGGGACTGAGGTGCAGGGACTGAGATGCAGGAACTGATGGGCCACGGAGACACCTCGTCGCCGAGGCTCGGCTCGTCCGGGGGACGTGGGTGGCGCCGCCGTCGCGGCTGAGGGTGTCCTGGGCCTCTTCGGACAGGTCACCTTGGAGGCGCCCGCAGCCGGCTGGTCGGGCTGGGGGAGCGCTTCCTACAGTGTGACGCGATGGTTGCCCGGTAGATCGGCCGGCGCACTGCGGCGGCACTGAGCGACGAACTCCGGGCGCCGGCCCCCTGTGGCTGACCCGGGCCGGGCGGAGGTGCGGCGGGCGGCGTGCGCCCGGTCGCCCGGCACGGCGGCGGACCGACCGCTGGGCCGTATAGGTCGGCGGCCCGGCGGCCCGACTGGCCCTGATCCCGGCCTACTTGGAGGAGAAGAGACCTTGCGCATCACGTATGACGCCCCGCTCTCGCCGATGACCACCCTTCACCTGGGCGGGCCGGCCAGGACCCTCGCGGAGCTGGGGGATCTTCGCGACTTACCCGGTGTCGTCGAATGGGCCCGGCGGCACGGCGGGCCCCCGGTCTGTCTGGGGTCCGGCAGCAATGTCCTGGTCAGCGACGCGGGGTGTGACCGGCCCGTGCTGCGGATCGCCACCCGAGGCGTCCGGGTGCTCGGGCCCGCCGGTGACGGGCGGGTCCTGGTCGAGGTCCAGGCCGGGCATCCGCTGGGGGACCTGGTGGACACCGCCATCGGCGAGGGGCTGTCCGGACTGGAGATGCTCAGCGGAATCCCGGGCACGGTGGGCGCCACGCCCGTGCAGAACGTCGGGGCGTACGGCCAGGAGATCGGTGACTGCCTGGTCCGGGTCGAGGCGTGGGACTGGAAACTGGGCCGCAGGGTGACCTTGTCGGCCGCCGAGTGCGCCCTGGGGCATCGCACCAGCAGGTTCAAGGGCTCCACCCGCTGGACGCTCCTGGTGCTGACGCTCGCGCTGCGGCCCTCCAGGCTCAGCGCACCGCTCACCTACCGGAGCGTGGCCGAGGTTCTCGACGTACCGGTGGGCAGCAGGGTGTTGCTGACGGACGCGGTGCGGGCGGTGCTCACCGTCCGCCGTGGGAAGGGCATGGTGCTGGACTCGGGTGCAGACCACCGGACGGTCGGCAGCGTCTTCCTCAGCCCCAGGGTCAGCGGGGCGCGGAGAGCCCGGCTGCGGGCGGACGGTGCGCCGCTGAACTCCTTCTCCGACGGCTCGACCAGGGTCAGCGCCAGCTGGCTGATCCAGCAGTCCGGCTTCGCGCTGAGCAGCCCGCTCGCCGAGGGGGTACGTGTGTCCTCGCGGCACTACACGCTGGTCGCGCGGTCGGGGGCGAGCGCCACCAGCTTCGGTGAGGCGGCCGACCGGGTGTTCCGGACGGTGCTGCACAGCACCGGCATAGCGCTCACCTCGGAGATCGATTTCCTCGGTGACCCGTCGAGCCGCCCGCTCTGCCTGTCGTCACCAGCACCAGCACCAGCACCAGCACCGGCAGCACCGGCAGCAGCGTCAGCAGGTGCGGTCCGTCGACCACTCCTGTGAGCACGCCCACTGGCAACTCGGCCGGTGCGAGGGCGTGTTGGGTGATGGCGCCGGATAGGAGTGTGACCACGGGCCTCCACCAGGGCCGAGGTCGTCCGTGCGGGGCTACCGCGCGCCAGGCGCTGAGCGGCCGGCGCGGAGGCCAGGGCCACGAACGCCATGGGGCCCGCCGCCTGGACTCCTGACCGGCCCCGTCCCGCGCCCGTGTCCCATTCGGATGCCCAGGGGAGGCGCGGGCTAGGAATTCGTAGTGACTCACTTTCGATGTGCCGCTTGCGGGCAGGCGTTGACCGTGGTCTTGCAGCAGGTGGCGGAGATGCCGGTGCGGCCCGAGTGGGATGGCTTGGCGGGGGAGGGCGGTGTGTGCAGGGCGCCGGCCACGGTGGGGGCGGGGTTCTATGCGGTTGAGTCGGAGCCGTGGGGGGCGTCGTCCTTCGTCGGTACGGATGATGTGGATCCGGTTTTGTCGATCTTTCCTGGTGGTCCCTGTGTTCCCGATGGTGAGGGAGATGGCCGGCTGGTGTCCGTCGGGTCTCGTCACACCGTCGTGCTGCACCCTGACGACGCCCCCTGGGTCACGGCCCTGGATCTTCGGGAGAAGGAGAACTGGGCCGACCACTGGGGACGTTGCAGGTGGGCCAGGTGGGCCAGGTGGACCGGGTGGACCGACCGGGAGGAGCGCAAGGAATCGGCTCTGCCGCTGTGGAGTCGAGGTGGGCGCGGAGATCAGCGACTGCAGTACCGCGTACCAGAGCTCCATCTGGAACCTGGGCGAGTCACGGCCAGCGATGTGGCCGGCGGCGGCGAGCCGGTCTGTGTGACCGGGTGAGGATTTGGTGTGCTGCGACCCAGCGGTCGGCAGCGGTCGGCGGCGGTCGGCAAGCAAGGGCGAGTGGCGGGAACTTGCCTGTTGGGCCAGGGGGTGTGAAGTGGAGGTCATGTGCGCTGCGCCGTAAGGGTGGTTGTGTGTCAACGCGATTGTCCGGTGGCAACCCTTCTGGGTTACTGGTGAGGCCTGGTCGGTGGGCCGTCCATCCCCCTCGGGCTTCAGTAGTCGGCCCACCCGCCAGCCCTCTTCGCTGTAGGGCTTCGAAGGACGGCCGGTAGCGCGACGGCCCTTTGCACTCTCCATGTGTGAGCGGGCCGGGTGTGCGCCGTCTGTGTTGTCCTCCCGTACGGCCGACTGCTGCCAGTGCTCGGGCTCCGGTTTGTGAGCCGCATCTGTCACGAGCGGGGCCGAGCAACAAGCCGCAGACAGCAGGAGGACCTTCATGTCCAGTCCCACACCCCAACTGATCTCGCCCGTACAGCTGCCGTCTATTCAACTGCCCGGCCTCGGGCCCGTTCTGCTCGCCCTGCTGCCGAACTCGGGGCCGACCGTGGGCGGCAACACGGTGACGCTGTTCGGGCTCGGCCTGGCCGGTACCACCAGTGTGCTGTTCGGGGGCGCGTCGGCCACCATCGTCGGACAGGACCCGCTGGGGCTGACCGTCACGGTCCAGCCTCCGGCGCACGCCGCGGGTTCCGTGCTGGTCACCGCCACCAACGGGGCGGGCACCACCAACCCGGTGTCCTACACCTACGTGGTGACGGCCCCGCCGGCCACGCCGACAGCCGCGGCCATCATCCCCCCGACGGGGCCCACTACGGGTAACACCCCGTTCATCATCGCCGGTTCGAGTCTGCAGAACGGGACCGTCACCTTCGGTCTCACCCCGGCCACCGTACTGGGCACGGACCCCACCGGCACCGTCCTGTTCGGTATCACCCCGGCCGGGCCCGCCGGCGGCGGCAACGTCCCGGTCACGGTGACGACTCCGGGCGGCTCCGCCAGCGTCCCCGGCGGGTACACCTACGTCCCGCCGGCACCGGTGGTCACCGGAACCCTGACGCCGGTTACCGCGGCGGCGGGATCCACCTTCTCCATCGCCGGTGCCCAGCTCTTCGGAGCGACCGTGCTCTTCGGGGCCACGCCCGCCAGTGGAGTGGCGGTCAACCTGGCCGGCACCGCCCTGACCGGGACCATCCCGCCGGGGATCTCCGGGTCGACCGTCGCGGTGACCGTCCAGACCGCGGGTGGCACCGTGAGCGCTGGATCGTTCACCTACCTGTAAGGGTCCTCCGCTCCGACGGACGACGGCTCGGGCCGCGACTCCCGAGGTCCATCAGCAGCGCATGACCTGCCTGGACCTCGCTGAGCGGCCCGGTGCTGTCGCTTCGTAGGAGGGCGCACGCACACCGTTCGGCCCCCTTCCGGATCACGGGCGGGGGCCGAACCTGACCGTGGCTCCCAAGTCGCTCTGTGCGCGGCCGGGCTGTCTGCCAGGGGGCAGATAGCGCCGGGCGGTGTCCAGCGAGGGGTGACCGGCGACGCTGCACAGCTCGGGCAGCGAGAGTCCGGCGTCGGCCAGCCACGTCAGCCCGGTGTGCCGCAGATCGTGGCGTCGCAGGTACTCGTGACCGAGGCCGACCACGACGTCGTCCCAGTGGGTCGCGCTGCGTAGCGCCGCGGTGGTGAACCGGCTCCCGAGCGGACCGGAGAACAGCCGGACCAGGGGGGTGTGACGCGCGGCCGCCAGCCGCCCGGCCACCAGTTCCCGTGCGGCCGGGCGCAGCGGCACCACACGCTGATTGCGGCCCCGGTACGCGCGGTCGGCCAGACCGTCCGGCTCGGAGGTGGTGAAGCGGCGGACCTGCCAGGTCCAGGTGCTGAGATCGATGTCCTGTGCCTGAAGTCCGGACACTTCACTGAAACGGGTACCGGTCCACGCGGCGAACCGGACGATCTCACCCCACCCTTCGTGGCCGTCCGAGGACCGTTGGACGAGTGTGGTCGCCAGTTGGTCGAGCGCCTCCGGATCCGGCAGGGCCAGCGAACGGGGCGTTGTGCGTTCGGTCTGGGCGCGCTGGTACTCCTGCTGCCAGCCGGCCACCCGGGCCGGATTGGCGTCGAGTACACCGTCGCGTACGGCCTGTTCGAGGACGCGGATGAGCACGGCAAGGCTGTTCTTCACCGTCGACAGGCCGCATTCGTCGGCGATCCAGCAGTGCAGCGCGCGGTTGACGACACGGCGGGTGACCTTCGGAACGAGGATGTGTCCGATGCTGGGGACGACACGCAACCGCCACCCGGCCCGGTAGGGAGACATGGTCAGCGGTTCCAGGCCGTCCATCGCCGCCGACCACCTCCGTTCTCCGTAGTCCGTCAGTGAGGTCGTGTGTGCGCCGGTCTCCAGGGGAGACCGGAACACGCCATTACTGTTCATTCTCGAATCACCTTGCCTGAGAGAGATTTTCCGGCCGTTCGGTGTTCTGAGTGCGATGGACGGAGCGCTAAACCGGTGTTCCGGAGCGGTGCCACATCACACGAGGGACGGTGCTGTGAACGGTGCTGTGAACCGAGCGCGCCCTGTCGGAGAGCGCTTCGATGTGCCGCCTTCTGTGCGGGGGTGACAGCCGTACCGGGGGCTGAGAAAGGCCGGACTGTGCCTCGCGCCGACGCCGCCTATTGCCGTTGCGTGGGCTGCCGTTGCGTTCCGTGCAGGGGAATGACTAGCGGCGAGCTCTCTGCTGCACACGGTTTCATTTCGCGACCGAGCAGGAGCAGTGAGCAATCGAGCGCTTCATCAGTCATGGGTCGAATAAAGGCATCAACTAAGGCCACTGCGCAAGTTGGTACGGGATTGCTCTTTTCACGCTGCTCCGATCGGGTGGCCTTATCGGTTGACTGTTGTAGCGCGACGTGGCGCATGGATAACTAGTTGCATCCAACCGGTGGGCCGCCCATCCTCTCCGGGGAGCGGCATCTGGCCTACTCGTTGGCCCGGCCCAGCGCCTGGTTGCGGTCAGACCGTGATGCCGTATGGGCGTCCCCGGTAGAGGGTTTTGGATCCGTCAGCCGGTGTCGGTAACTCGGCACCGGCTGACCGGCCACCGCCACCCGATCCAGGGGGCGCGTCATGCGAATCATTTCCACCATTCGTTGGGTCAACGGCGTATGTGCCTTGATCCTGGGCCTCACCGCGACACCGGCAAGTGCCCGGTCCGGCGGTGAATCGGACCAGGCGGTCCCGGTGCCCGGCGAGGAATCGGCGCTCGTCGTAGCGGTCAACGCGGTCAACGCGGCAAACGCAGTCAACGCGGCAAACGCAGTCAACGCGGCAAACGCGGTCAATGCAGGTGCGGCGGGTCTCCCGCGTCCTACCACCGTGGTTTCCCCGGTGGGGTTGCGCACCACTCCCGCTCGCGCGGAATCCGCCCAGAATTCCCTTGCCACCGAGGTGGATGCGGATCGCTACGCCCCCGGTACCGAGGCGCGACCCGGACCGGACGCGATCATCCCCCGCAGTTATGCCGAATCCCCCTGTCCGGGCAGCGGTATTGCCCACGTCGACGGGGGTATCTCCCGCCACTTCGGCCCGGTCACCCTGCCGGCCGTAGTTGTCCGGGACAACGCACCGGACAACTCGCCCCGCACGGCGGAGCCGCCGGTTGCGCCGGTTGACAACTGACCTCCGGACGCAAGGGTCCGGCCGTTTTCCGGTCGCCCCCGCATTCGGAGATGTCCCGCAACTCCAGAACGCCCGCAACTCCAGAACGCCCGCAACTCCAGATCGCCCGCAACTCCAGAACGAAGGAAGAGCGATGCTGCTTTCCCCGAGCCAGGGTTCTGCCGGTGGCGGATCCACGGTTTCCACGGCCGGCAGCCCCGCCCGCGTCACCGCAGTGAAATTCGGCGACGAGCCGGCGGCCGTCGGCACCCACGCCCCGGTGTCCGTGCGCGTCACCCACGTGCCGAGCCCGGGCGTCTGACCGGCCGGCCACCGCTCCACCGCTGCCCCGGGCGAGCCTGACCGGCTCCCGCAGCCGGCCGGGACTGCCCCCACGGGAAGGGATACGGCAGTGCAGGCTTCACCGAGCAGTCCAGCCCCTTCGGCACCGAAATCCCGGACCGGCATTCCCCGCCACTCCCTCGATGCACCCCAACTCATGATCGTGGCACCTCACTTGGGGCCGCTCGCGGGTGGCAATGCCGTGACTCTGACCGGCATCGGCCTCTCCGATGCAACCGAGGTGCACTTCGGCACCGTGTGTGCGGGCCACTTCACGGCGGGCTCGGACACCCGGATCGAGGTCACGGTCCCCGCGGGCAGCGCCGGGAACACGCCGGTCACCGTGATCACCGCCGGTGGAACCAGCGACGCGGTCTCCTACGCCTACCTGCCGCCACCGGTGGTGACGACGGTCTCTCCACGGACGGGATTGAGGTCCGGCGGCGCCCTGGTCGCCCTGACCGGCACCGGACTCGGGCGCACCGTCGCCGTGTTGTGCGGGGCCGTGCCCGCCGCCTTCACCGCCGTCGACGACCACCGCGTCGCCGTCGTCGTACCGCCCGGCCCGGCGGGCCCGGTCTCCGTCATCGCCGTCACCCCTGGCGGCAGCAGCCCCGCGGTGACGTGTACCCGGGCCCTGCCGCCTCACCTGTGAAGTCGGCCGGCATGGAAATGAGGGAGGCGGCCGAGAAAACCACCGCGACAGAACACGGGAGTGAAATATGCCTCGTAGAAGGATAGTGATCCTCGTCGACGGGCCGGAGGGAAAGGCCCTGCCGGAGAATCCACGCGACGATACAGGCAATCCGATACGGCTCGTGCGGGGAAACGGGTACGAGCGTTTCGAGTTCTACGGCGAATACGTAGAGGTGGATGGAGAACGGGTCCCCGTATATCGCTGGTGTTACCGCACGTCCATTGCCGAGTAGGCGCTGTGCGGTACGAGGAACGGACCCATCTGAAGAGGGGAAGAAACATGAAGATCCTCGTTGGTCAACTCGTGAGTGACCCAGGGAGTAACGGAGTTGTGTCGTGAACAGAGAATCCGAGAAGTTCGAAGAGCGCGACGCCCGCCGGAGCGCTGTGGTGACCGGTGCCGGATTCTGCCTGCCCGGTCAGGCCGAGCCGGTCTTCACGGCCGACGACGTGTGGAACATCGCCGCCAACGGCCAGTCATGCCTCCAACGGAACGAGGTCTACTACGGTTCCGTCGAACTCACCCAGGAGATGTTCGACGAACGTCTCCCGGACGTGCCCCCGTTCTTCTCCCGGCATTACACCTCGGCGCACCGTTTCGGTCTGGTGTCGATGGCGGAGGCATGCCTCGATGCCGGGCTGAGTTTCCGTGACGGAGCGCTGAGTGAGGCCGCGATCCTGGTGGGCCGCGGCGGCGTGGACGCGAACATCGAAAGCTACTTTTCGGTGCTGCGGGCCGATCCCGGCACGACCACCGCACCGGAAGCCATGGAATTGTTCGTCGCGGCCCAACAAGCCGTGACACCCTCCGATGTCGCACTGGTGCAAGGGGCGTTGACCCGGTCCAACGGCCCCTGCTACACCGTCTCGTGCGGCTGCGCCTCGTCCGCCGTACAGATCGGCAACGCCCGGCGGATGATCGCCCAGGGCGAGGCCGACATCGTGGTGGTGACCGGCGTCGACGTCTTCGACGTCCACCTCATCCAGAACATCCAACGGCTGCTGTTCGGTGCGCAGGGAAGCTACGACTCCCTGCGCACGCCCGGGATGCCGGACCTGCTGCCGTCCTTCAGTTCCCTGATGCGGCCCTACGACCGGCGGGCGGACTGCATCAACCACGGCGAGGGCGCGGCAACCGTGATCATGGAAAGCCGGGAACACGCGGCCCGGCGCGGTGCGCACATCTACGGCCAGGTGCTGTCCACCGCCATGACCCGGGACGGGCTGGCCAACCCCCTTGCCTGTGACGCGACCGGCGCCGAACTCGTCACCGCCGTCCGCCGCTGTCTCGGCGACCGGTGGAGCATCGACGACGTGCCGTACGTGCACGGCGGCAGCGACGGCAATGTCGTTGTCACCGCCTTCGAGGCCAACGCCATCAGCGAGCTCTACGGGCCCGAATCCCAGGTGCTGATGACGTCCCAGGAAGGCTGCTTCGGCCACAACGGTGCGCCGGCCGGCTGCCTGGGCGTCGCCATGACGCTGATGATGATGGAGCGAGGGCAGGTGTGCCCCACCGCCAACTGCGAGCAGCCGGCCGACCTGCCGTTCGACCCGGTCCCCGGTGTGCGGACCCGCCCGCTCGACTTCGACTACGCCCTGACCTTCAACTACCAGGTCGGCGGCGTGAAGAACGCCATCCTCCTCGGCAGCCCGGATGCCGTGTGACCGCGGACGGACCGCGCCGACGTACGGAGACGAGATGAACAACGACACGCATGACACCACACCCACCACACCGTCCACGCAACAGGCGGAGCAGATCGCCGTGATCGGCATGGGATGCCGGCTCCCCGGAGACACCGACTCACCGGCAGCCCTGTGGCGGCTGCTGGTTGACGCACGCGACGCGGTGGGCGAACTTCCCGCCGAGCGCCGGCGCCTCGCCCCGGGGGGCTCCCTCGGTCGGGGGGATCCTGAAGCGGCACCCCCAGCGCAGGGCGGCTTCCTGCGCGATGTCACGGGCTTCGACGCCGCGTTCTTCGGCGTCTCGGGCCGCGAGGCCGACGTCCTGGACCCCCAGCACCGTCTGCTGCTGGAAGTCACATGGGAGGCCCTGGAACACGCGGGCCTCCCGCCGGACCGGATGGGCGGCACCCCGACCGCCGTCTTCACCGGGATCAGCTACAGCGACTACATGGACCACCTGGCGGGAGCACCCCAGGAACTGGCGGGGTCGATCCTGACCAATGGCCACTGTGTGGCCGCCGGCCGTGTCTCCTACCTGCTCGGACTGCAAGGACCCTGTGTCGCACTGGACACCGCCTGCTCCTCCTCACTGGTGGCCGTGCACATGGCGCGCCAGGCGCTGAGCGCCGGTGAGTGCGACCTGGCCCTCGCCGGAGGTGTCACGCTCACCTTCCAGCCGCGCATCACACGGTCCTTCGCCAGGATGGGGATGCTGTCGACCGGCGGACGCTGCCGGACCTTCGATGCCGACGCCGACGGGTTCGTCCGCGGGGAAGGCTGCGGCGTCGTCGTCCTCAAACGCCTCGCCGACGCGGTACGGGACGGCGACCGGATCCTGGCGGTGCTGCGGGGCTCGGCGACCAACCAGGACGGCTCGTCCGAAGGGCTGGCGGCACCGTCGGTCACCGCCCAGCAGGCCCTGTACCGGGAAGCCCTCATGCGCTCCGGGGTCGACCCCCGGGACGTGGGGATGGTGGAGACCCACGGCACGGGCACCCCGGTGGGTGACCCGATCGAATTCGCCAGCCTCGCCGACGTCTACGGCGACGGGCCGGGCCGATGCGCGCTGACGTCGGTGAAGACCAACGTGGGGCATCTGGAACCGGCCGCCGGAATCACCGGACTGATCAAGAGCGTGCTGTGCCTGCAACGCGGCACCATTCCGGCGAACCTGCACTTCAGACGGTGGAACCCGGCCATCACGGCACGGGACACCCGCTTCTTCGTCCCCACCGAGCTGACCGCTTGGCCCGTTCAGGCGCCCACCCGCCTGGCCGCCGTGTCGTCCTTCGGCTTCTCGGGGACCAATGTCCACGCCCTGCTGGAGCAGGCCCCGCAGCCGTCGGCCGCCCGGCGCCGGACCTCCACCGAGCGGCCGACGCAGACCGCGCCCGATGTCTTCCTCGTGGCGGCCGGCTCTGCCGACGCACTGCCCGCCGCGGCCACCCGCCTCGCGGACTGGATGGAGGGCGAGGGCGCGAACGTGCCGCTGCGGGACATCGCCCACACCCTGGCCCTGCGACGCTGCGCGGGCCGGGGCCGGATGGGGCTGGTGACGTCCACCCGCAGGGAACTCACCGGCGCTCTGCGGTCCTTCGCCGCCGGGCAGCGGCAGCCCTCGGTCGTGACCGGTGCCGTGGGCGCCGCGGTGGAACGGCAGCCGGTGTGGGTGTTCTCCGGTCACGGTTCACAGTGGCCCGGCATGGGGCGCGGCCTGCTGAGGGCCGAGCCGGCGTTCCTCGACGCGCTGACCGAGGTCGACGAGCTGATCCAGGCGCAGAGCGAGGTGTCGGTGCTCGATGTGGTGCGTCATGGCAGACCTGTCCACGGGTGCGCCACGGTGCAGCCGGTGCTCTTCGCCCTCCAGATCGCCCTCGCCGCCACCTGGCGCTCCTACGGTGTCGAACCCGCCGGGGTGATCGGCCACTCCATGGGCGAGGTCGCCGCGGCGGTGGTGGCCGGAGCGCTGACCCTGGCCGACGGCGTCCGGGTGATCTGCCGGCGTTCCGGTCTGCTGAGCGATATCGCCGGCACCGGCAGCATGGTGAGCGTCGGCCTGGACGCCGCCGCGGTGCGGCAGGAGTTGGCGGACAGCGCGGTGGACACCGTCTCGATCGCCGTACTCTCCGCGCCCGACTCGACCGTCATCGCCGGACGAACCGCGGAGGTGAGCCGGCTGGCCGCCGCCTGGGAGGCGCGGAAGATCCCGGTGTTCCCGATCGCCGTGGACGTCGCCTCCCACTGCCCGCTGGTGGATCCGGTGCTGCCGGCCCTGCGTACGGCCTTGGCCGATCTTGCTCCCCGGCCGCCCAAGGTGCCGTTCTACTCGACCGTCGTCGGAGCCGGTGAGACGCCGGCCTTCGACGCCGACTACTGGTGCGACAACCTGCGCCGCCCGGTGCGGTTCGCCGAGGCGGTGGCCGCCGCCGCGGCCGACCGGCACGCGGTCTACGTCGAGATCTCGCCCCACCCCGTGGTCGTGCACTCCGTCGACAAGAGCCTGGAGGGTCTGGTCGGTGACCCCGTGGTACTGCCGACGCTGCGCCGCGACGAGGACGACCGGACCATGGTGCGCACCCAGCTCGCCGCACTGCACTGCGCGGGTGTCCCGGTCGACTGGCGCCACCTCTACGGTGACGGAAACCTCGTGGACGCTCCCACCGTCACCTTCCACCGCCGCCACCACTGGGCGGCCGCCGCGCACCCCGCGGACAGCACCACCGCCCCCAGAAGCCATCTGCCCGGCCAGCACACCGAAGTGCCCGGTGAACCCACGCGGCACTGCTGGCACGCCGACACCGGCACCGACGCACTGCCCTGGCTCGCCGACCATCGTGTGCACGGCAACCCGGTCTTCCCCGGAGCGGCCCACTGCGGCCTCGCCCTCATGGCGGGCTGCGAGGTCTTCGGCGCCGCCCCGCACGAGGTGGAGGTCACCGACATCCACTTCGAGCAACTGCTGCGGCTGGACCGGCAGACCGAGATCAGCACGGTCGTCACGATGACGGCACCGGACCGGGCGCACTGCGAGATTCTCGCGCGCGACGAGGAGGGCGCATGGGAGCGGCAGGCCGACGCGGTGCTGCACCGGCTGAGCGTACGGCCCGAGCACCGGCAGCGGTCCGTCGACGCCATGAGCCTGCGCCACCCGTTGCCGCTGGATCCGGCCGACCTCTACCAGAGCCTGCGCCGCCGCGGACTGGAACACGGCCCGGCCTTCACCGGTGTCACGCAGCTGCACACCACCCGCCACCACGACAGCTTCTGGGCCGAGGTCGGCGTCCCGTCCGAGGCGGACACGCCCGCACCCGGGCTGCCGGTCCACCCGGTACTCCTCGACATCTGCGCCCAGCTCGCCGTGGCGACCCTGATGGACCAGGAGGACCAGGGGCTGGTGCTGCCGGTGGGCGTGCAGGCGCTGCGCGTCATCGGCGATCCCCTGAGCGCCGCGTACTGCCACGCACACGTCAGCGAGGTCACGCCGGAGGCCGTCGTCGCGAACGTGCGCCTCCTGGACGACAGCGGTGCGGTCGTACTCGTCGTCAACGGACTGCGCTTCGCACGACGGGCCGTACGCGGAGCACCGGCGGTGGACGACTGGCTCCTTGAGGTCGGCTGGCGGTCCGTGCCCCGTGCGACGCCCGACGGGGGCCACGCACCGGGGAGTTGGGTGATCGTGGGGGAGGCGGACGGCTCGGCCCGGGCGCTGGCCTCGGCCCTGCGGGCGCGTTGTGCCCGCACGGTGGTCTGGGACCTGCCTCTGGACGACACCCCCCTCGACACGTTCCGCGATTCCCTCACCGAGCGTCTGGCCGCCGCGCTCGACACCCCGCGCGGTGTGGTGCTGGTGTGCGCAGGCGCGAGTGGCGGGGAACCGACGGAGCAGTCCTTGTGGCGCACCCGCAGGCTGCTCGGCGCCGTTCAGGCGATCACCGCCACCAACACGTCACCGCGTCTGTACGTCGTCACCCGGGGGGCCCGTGGCGTGGTGCCGGGGGACGTCATCGACGTCGGCCAGAGCGCGGTGCGCGGACTGGTGCGGGTCGGCGCGCTGGAGCATCCGGAGCTCCGGCCGGTGCTGGTGGACGCCGATCCGCACGATGCCGACCCCGAGGAAGTGGCCCTGGAACTGCTGGCGGACGCGGACGACGACGAGGTCGCCCTGCGTGCGGGCGGCCGGCATGTGGCCCGTCTGGAACGTGCCGCACCGACACGCGACCGGGACCAGATCGCCACCCCCTGCACCGTGCGGTACGGAGTGGACGGGTTCCGGCTGCGCGCCGGCAGCCTGGGCGATCTCTCCACCCTGGAGTACGCCGTCACCGGACGGCGTGCCCCACAGGCCGGTGAGGTCGAGGTACGGATCACCGCCGCCGGCCTGAACTTCCGTGATGTGCTCACGGCCATGGGCCTGCTCCCCGGCGACTCGGACGTCCGCTACCGGATGGGTTTCGAATGCGCCGGTGTGGTGAGCGCGGTCGGCGCCGGGGTGCAGCGTCCGCAGGTCGGGGACGAGGTGATCGCCATCGATCTGCGAGGCGGAGCGTTCGGCTCCTTCCTGACCGTCCCGGCCGAAGCGGTGGCGCCCGTTCCGTTCGGCATCGAACCGGTCGCCGCGGCCGGGCTGCCGATCGCCTTCGTCACCGCCTGGTACGCGCTGCGCCGGGTCGCCCGGCTCACCTCCGGGGAACGGGTGCTGATCCACTCGGCCACCGGCGGCACGGGTCTGGCGGCGATCGCGGTGGCCCGGCTGCTGGGCGCCGAGGTGCTGGCCACCGCCGGCAGCGAGGACAAGCGCCGCTATCTGCGGAGCATGGGAGTCAGCCATGTCATGGACTCCCGCACGCTGGACTTCGGCGAGCGCACCCGCGAGGCGACAGGAGGCGAAGGCGTCGATGTCGTCCTCAACTCACTGTCCGGCGCGGCCATCCGGACGGGTCTGGAGACACTGCGCCCGTTCGGCCGTTTCGTGGAGCTGGGGGTGCGCGACATCCTCTCGGACGCTCCGTTGGGGATGCGGCCGCTGCGGCACAACGTCACCCTGAGCACCGTCGACCTGATCGAGCTGCAGCAAAACCGCCCCGAGACATTCGCCGAGGTGTGGAAGGAAGTCCTCACGGCGTTCGAGGACGGCCGGCTCAAACCCCTGCACTGCACGGAGTATGCGCTTCCGGAGGCCACGACGGCCTTTCGCACCATGGCAGCCGCCGACCATGTCGGCAAGCTGGTGCTGACCGTGCCCCGCCATGGGTCCGCGCCCGCCGTGCTGCCCGAGATGGACCTGCCCGTACAGGAGGGCGGTGCCTACATCGTCACCGGCGGGCTGGGCGGCCTCGGCCTGGCCACCGCGAAGTGGCTCGCGGAGCAGGGCGCCGGGCACCTCGTGCTCAACGGCCGCTCCGCCCCGTCCCCGGACGTCGCGCAGACGCTCGCCACATGGTGCAGCGACACCACCAAGGTGTCGGTGATCCTCGGCGACATCGCCGAACCGGGCACCGCGGAACGGCTGGTGTCCACGGCGGTGTCCGAGGGGCGCACACTGCACGGCGTGGTGCACTGCGCCATGGTGCTGGACGATGCCGTGATCACCAACGTCACCGACGACCAGCTGAAGCGGGTCTGGCTGCCCAAGGCCGTCGGCGCCTGGCATCTCCATCACGCCACGGCGGGACGCACGCTGGACTGGTTCGCGGTGTTCTCCTCGATGGCCTCACTGCTGGGCAACCCCGGCCAGGGCGCCTATGCCGCGGCGAACTCCTGGCTCGACGGCTTCGCGGCCTGGCGCTCCGGACGGGGCCTGCCCACGTTGTCGGTCAACTGGGGCCCGTGGGGCGAGACCGGTGTGGCAACGGACTTCAGCCGCCGCGGTTACCGCACCATTCCCACGGATCAGGGCCTGGCGGCCCTGGACGCGTTGCTGTCCCAGCGACGGGTCCAGACCGGCGTCATCCCCGGCCCGCCGGACACCTGGGTGCCGCCCGCGGGCCGGCATCTTCCGTTCTTCGGCGGGGTGTCCGGCGATGCCGCGGCGGAGCAGGCCGCGCCCTCCCAGGCCGGCCCCGAGGACATGCGTGCCCGGCTCGCCGCGCTGCCTGCCGGTCTGGCGAGACGGTCGGTGCTGGAAGATCATCTGTCGGACCATGTGCGCGCCGTTCTCCGGCTGGGCAAAGGCACTCTCGACCCGCAGACCCCGTTGAAGTCGCTGGGGTTCGACTCCCTGTTGGCCATGGAGCTGCGGGCGCGTATCGAACGCTCCTGTGCCGTCACGCTCGCGCGGGACTTCGTGTGGAAGCATCCGACGATCGCGGCGCTCGCCGTCGGTGTCGCCGAGCTTCTGGGCGTGGAGCTGGCGGCGACGTAGTCCCCCACCGGTCCTTGCGGATCACTCGGCGTTCGGCGGGCACATTCATGTGCCCGC
>NZ_QUAC01000474.1 GCF_003389455.1 Streptomyces inhibens
GGCCCGCCCCGCCGCGCGAGGGCGGCGGGGCGGGCGCGCGCAGAGGCAGCAGCCCGCCCGATCCAACGGCAGATGTACGGCTTCCCTGCGGTATTGCTCCGGTCAAGGGCGCGTCCCGTACGCCCCGTGAGTCCCTAGGCCAGCGCCCGGAAGCGCCGCAGCCGCAGGCTGTTGCCGACGACGAAGACCGAGGAGAAGGCCATCGCGGCGCCGGCGATCATCGGGTTGAGGAGGCCGGCGGCGGCCAGCGGCAGTGCGGCGACGTTGTAGCCGAACGCCCAGAACAGATTGGTGCGGATGGTGCCGAGGGTGGCGCGGGCCAGCCGGATGGCGTCCGCCGCGGCGCGCAGATCGCCCCGTACGAGGGTGAGGTCGCCGGCTTCGATGGCGGCGTCGGTGCCGGTGCCCATCGCGAGCCCCAGGTCGGCGGTGGCCAGTGCGGCAGCGTCATTGACGCCGTCGCCGACCATCGCGACCGTGCGGCCTTCGGACCGCAGTCGTGCGACGACGGCGACCTTGTCCTCGGGGAGGACCTCGGCGATCACCTCGTCGATGCCGACCTCGGCCGCGACCGCCTCGGCGACGGCCTTGTTGTCGCCGGTCAGCAGCACCGGCGTGAGCCCCAGCGCGCGCAGCCGGCGCACGGCCTCGGCGCTGGTGGGCTTGACCGCGTCCGACACGACCAGCACCGCACGCGCCGCACCGTCCCAGCCGACGGTGACCGCGGTACGGCCCTCGGCCTCGGCCGCTGCCTTGGCGGCGGCCAGCTCGGGCGACAGGAACTGGGTCCACTCGTTCAGCAGCTGCTCGCGGCCCACCAGGACGGCGTGCCCCTCGACGACTCCCTGGACGCCCAGGCCCGGGACGTTCACGAAGTCCTCGGGGGTGGGCAGGCTCCCGGTACGGGACTCGGCGCCGGCCGCGATGGCGCGGGCGATGGGGTGCTCGGAGGCGTGCTCCAGCGCGCCGGCCAGCCGCAGCACCTGCGCCTCCTCGACGCCCTCGGCGAGATGGACCCCGGTCAGCGTCATCACGCCGGTGGTGACCGTGCCGGTCTTGTCCAGGACGATGGTGTCCACCCGGCGGGTCGACTCCAGCACCTCGGGCCCCTTGAGCAGGATGCCGAGCTGGGCGCCGCGGCCGGTGCCGACCATCAGCGCGGTCGGGGTGGCCAGCCCCAGGGCGCACGGGCAGGCGATGATCAGGACGGCGACGGCGGCGGTGAAGGCGGCCACCGCGCCCTCGCCGGTGCCGAGCCAGTAGCCGAGGGTGGCGAGGGCGAGCGCGATCACGACCGGGACGAACACCGCGGAGATCCGGTCGGCCAGCCGCTGCGCCGCGGCCTTCCCGTTCTGGGCGTCCTCGACCAGCCGCGCCATCCGGGCGAGCTGGGTGTCCGCGCCGATCCGGGTGGCCTCGACGATCAGCCGGCCGCCCGCGTTGACGGTGGCGCCGGTGACGGTGTCGCCGGGGGAGACCTCGACCGGGACGGACTCACCGGTGAGCATCGACGCATCCACGGCGGAGGCGCCCTCCACCACCTTCCCGTCGGTGGCGATCTTCTCCCCGGGCCGTACGACGAAACGGTCGCCGACGCCGAGTTCGGCGGTGGGGATGCGGACTTCGCGTCCCTCGCGGAGCACGGCGACATCCTTGGCGCCCAGTTCGAACAGTGCCCGTAGCGCCGCGCCCGCCTTCCGCTTCGAGCGGGCCTCGAAGTAGCGGCCGGCCAGGATGAACGTGGTGACGCCAGCCGCGGCCTCCAGATAGATGGACCCGCTGCCGTCGGTGCGGGCGATGGCCAGCTCGAAGGGGTGCGTCATACCGGGCATGCCCGCGGTGCCGAAGAACAGCGCCCACAGCGACCAGCCGAGCGCCGCGAGGGTGCCCATCGAGATGAGGGTGTCCATCGTGGCGGCGCCGTGCCGCAGATTGGTCCAGGCGGCCTTGTGGAACGGCCAGGCGCCCCACGCCACCACCGGGGCGGCCAGGGTCAGCGACAGCCACTGCCAGTTGGTGAACTGCAGCGGCGGGACCATCGCCATCAGGACCACCGGGACGGTGAGGACCAGGGAGATCAGCAGGCGCTGCCGGAGCGGGGCCAGTGCGTCGGGGGCCCGGTCGTCCGGTCCGTCCAGGCCTTCGCCGCCGGGGGTCCCGGCGGTGGCCGGCGCGCTGACCGGCGGCTCGGGGAGCGCGGCGGTGTAGCCGGTCTTCTCCACGGTGGCGATCAGGTCGGCGGTCTCGACCCCGCTGCCCTCCGCGACCGCCACCTGCGCCTTCTCGGTGGCGTAGTTGACGGTGGCGGTGACCCCCTCCATGCGGTTGAGCTTCTTCTCGATACGGGCGGCGCACGAGGCGCAGGTCATCCCGCCGATCTCCAGCTCGACCCGGTGCTCTCCGATCGCGGTGGTCATGACTGCTCCTCGGTGTGCGGCGAGTGCGTGTTCCTCCGGAACCATATACCCCCTAGGGGTATTCCGTCACGAGGGTGTGTCCACGGCGTCCTCCACCGCCGCATCCGTTGCCGCCCCCTCCACCCCCGCCGCGCGGGTCACCCGGCCGCCCATCGCCCGCAGATACGCGGCCAGCTCCGGCGGCTCATGCACCGTGAACTCGCGCCCCAGCATGGCCAGCCGCATCGCCAGCCACTCCAGCGAATCGGGCGCACTGCGCCAGCGGCAGGACGCCTCGTCGAGCGGTTCGACCCCGCCCGCCGCCGGCCCGCCCAGCCGGGCAGCCACCTCGGCGGCCGGCGCGTACACCGTCGCCACCGCCCGGTGGGTGGGAGCCGTCCCCTGCATCCGCTCCCGGACATAGGCGCCTGCGTCGGCGGCGGGCAGCTCGCGCGGCGGGGTCCGTACGCCGGTGGGGAACGGCTCGCTCAGCCGGTCCACCCGGAAGATCCGCCAGTCCTCGCGGTCGTTGTCGTACGCCACGAGATACCAGCGCCGGCCCGACGCGACCAGCCGGTGCGGCTCCACCAGGCGCTTGCTGCGGGCGCCGGCGCCCGCCCGGTAGCCGAAGCGCAGCCGCTCGTGGTTGGTGATGGCCGCGGCCAGCACCGTCAGATGCTCCGGGTCGACGGTCGGGCCGTCGCCGGACGGCATCGGGACGGTGGCCGTGCCGAGCGTGCCCACCCGGCGCCGCAGCCGGGCCGGCAGCACCTGTTCGAGCTTGGCGAGCGCCCGTACGGACGCCTCCTCGATGCCCGCGATCGTGTGGCCGGCGGCCGAGCGCAGGCCCACCGCGATGGCCACCGCCTCCTCGTCGTCGAGCAGCAGCGGTGGCATCGCGGTACCCGCGGCCAGCCGGTAGCCGCCCTCCGCGCCCATCGTGGCGTGCACGGGATAGCCCAGCTCGCGCAGCCGCTCGATATCGCGGCGGATCGTCCGGGAGGTGACCCCCAGCCGCCCGGCCAGCTCGCTGCCGGGCCATTCGCGTGGGGTCTGCAGCAGGGACAGCAGGTTCAGCAGTCGTGCCGATGTCTCACTCATGGGATCGATGATGCCGCTCCCAGTAGGACCGGAACTGTCCTAGATGGCTTCTAGTGTCGAAGACGTCGAAAGCGCCGATCCCTGGAGAACCCCATGACCACGACCGTGCCCGCGGCCCACGAGGCGGCCGACCCGGCCCCGGCGGCCGACCGCAGACGCTGGACCGCGCTCGCCGTCGTCCTGACCGCCAGTTTCATGGACCTGGTCGACGCGACCATCGTCAACATCGCCATCCCGAGCATCCAGCGGGACACCGGCGCGACCTTCAGCGCCCTGCAGTGGGTCACCGCCGGCTACGCCCTCGCCTTCGCCATCGGCCTGATCACCGGCGGCCGGCTCGGCGACATCTACGGCCGCAAGAAGCTGTTCCTGCTCGGCATGGCCGGCTTCACCCTCGCCTCCGCGCTGTGCGGCCTCGCCGCGACGCCGGGGATGCTGGTCGGTGCGCGGGTGCTACAGGGTGCGATGGCCGCGCTGATGGTGCCGCAGGTGCTGGCGATCATCCACGTCAGCTTTCCCGCCCATGAGCGCGGCAAGGTCTTCGGGATGTTCGGCGCGGTGATCGGCCTCGGCGCGGTCTGTGGTCCGCTGATCGGCGCGCTGCTCACCGAGGGCGATCTCCTCGGCCTGCAATGGCGCCCGATCTTCCTGATCAACCTGCCGGTCGGGATCGCCGGCATCCTGCTCGGCCGCCGCTTCATCACCGAGTCCAGGGCCCCGCGCGCACTGCGCCTCGACCTCGTCGGCACCGCGCTGGCCACCGTGGGCCTGCTGATGCTGCTCTACCCGCTCACCCAGGGACGGGAGTCCGGCTGGCCGCTGTGGGGCTTTGTCTCGATGGCCGCGAGCCCGCTCGTGCTGGCGGTCTTCGTACGGTACGAGCGCGCCAAGGCCCGCAAGGACGGCTCGCCGCTCGTCGAACTCTCCCTCTTCAAGGTCAAGACCTTCGCGGCGGGCGTCGGCGTCCAGCTGACCTTCGGCGCCGTCAGCGGCCTCTTCTTCCTGATCTGGACGCTCTATATGCAGCTGGGCCTGGGCTGGGGCGCGCTGCACGCCGGACTGACCGGAGTGCCGTTCTCGCTGGCCTGCTCGGCCGCGGCCGGGATCTCCGTCCAGAAGCTGGTGCCGCGCTTCGGCCGTAAGGTCCTGCAGGCCGGCGCGCTGATCATGCTCTCGGGTGCGCTGCTCTACATCTGGGAGGCCGGGCGCTACGGCACCGCCATGCAGTCCTGGCAGATGGCGCCGGCGATGCTCCTGATGGGCGCCGGTATGGGCCTGATCGTCGCCCCGATCACCGACTCGGCGATCTCCGAGGTACCGGCCGAGCACTCCGGTTCGGCGTCCGGCATCTTCAACACCACCGGCCAGCTGGGCATGGCGCTGGGCCTGGCCCTGTCGTCGGTGGCCTTCTTCGGGGTCGTCGGCGATACGGGTAAGACGGGCGGCGCCGCGCCCGGTGCCTCGTTCATCGACGCCACCACCCACGCCCTGTGGTGGGTCGCGGGCGGCCTGGCCCTCGTCTTCGGCCTGCTGTTCCTGCTGCCGCGGCGGGTCCGTACGCAGCACCCGGCGGAGCACGCGGCGCCGCAGACCGGCGCGGGGACGGAACGGCAGCAGCCCGTCCTGGTCTCCTGAGCGACCGCCGCCCGCACCCCGCCCGGCACCCCACGAGCCAAGGAGCCACCAGCCGTGCCCACCACCACGACCATGACCTGGACCGAGGCCGGCGCCCGCCGACTGGAGCGCTCCGGGCTCGCCGGGGAGCCGGCGGCGCAGGACCCCGCGGGGATCGCCGCGGCGATGTGCGGGGCGCATGCCCAGGTGCTGTCCGCGGCCGAGCTCTCGCTCATGCTGCGGACCGACCGCGGCACCCGCACCGCCGTGCGTGACGCCCTGTGGACCGACCACAGCCTGGTCAAGACGTACGGCCCGCGCGGCACGGTGCATCTGCTGCCCGCCGCCGACCTGCCGATGTGGACCGGCGCGCTGTCGGCCGTACCGGCCGGCGCCGGCCCCTTCGCCCCGGACGTGCGGCTCACCCCCGAGCAGACGGAGCAGGTGCTGGCCGCGATCGAGGACGCGCTGGCGGACGCCGAGCTGACCATCGACGAGCTGGGCGAGGCGGTGGTCGCCGCCACCGGGCCATGGGCCGGCGACCTGGTGATGCCCGCCTTCCAGGGGATGTGGCCGCGCTGGCGGCAGGTCATGCACCGGGCCGGCCGGCGCGGCGTCCTGTGCTTCGGCCCCAACCGGGGCCGCAAGGTCACCTACACCAGCCCCCGGCGCGCCCGGCCCGGCTTCCGGCCGGCGGACGGCCCGACCGCCCTCGCCGCACTCGTACGGCGCTATCTGTACGCCTACGGCCCGGCCACCTCGCAGGACTTCGCGACCTGGGTCGGCGCCCCGCCCGCCTGGGCTGCCGGCCTCTTCGCCACCCTCGCCGACGACCTCCAGCAGGTCGACTTCGCCGGCTCGCCCGCCTGGATCCTGGCCGGCGACACCGCGCCCCCCGCGGCGGAGCCCTCCGGGGTCCGGCTGCTGCCCTACTTCGACGCCTACGGCATCGCCTGCCGGCCCCGCGATCTGCTCTTCCCCGGCCGGGCGGCGAAGCGCGCGCTGGCCGGGCGGCAGGCCGGGAACTTCCCCGTGCTGCTGATCGACGGCACCGTCGCCGGCGTCTGGCACCAGCGCCGCTCGGGCCGCCGGATCCACCTCACGGTCGAGCCGCTGACGCCGCTGACCGCCCGGCAGCGGCGCGCCCTGGACACCCAGGTGCTGCGGGTGGGCGAAATCCTGGAAGGCACCGCGGAGTTGACGATGGGCACGGTCACGGTGGGGCCGCACGCCTAGGACCTGTCCGGCGCACACGAGGGGAAACGGCCCGGACGGAGCCGTTCGACCCAGCGTCTTCGCCTCACTCCGCCGGGTAAAAACAGCCCCTTTGCCGTACCGTTCGCGGCCTCTCGCGGGCCATACTGGCCCGGTGTCGATGATCAGCAACCTCCGCAAGGCCGTCCGGCTGCCGCAGCCGCGCACCCGGGGGGTCGACCTCAGCCACCCGGCGCGCTCGCCGCTCGGCACCGCCGTGGTGAACTGCGCGGTGTACGTGGACGGCGTGCGGCAGGACGGCAACCATCCGGCAGATGTGGCGATACGCCGGGTTCGTCAATCCAAGAGCGGATTTGTCTGGATCGGGCTGCATGAGCCGTCCGAGGCGGAATTCGCCGGAATTGTCGAGCTGTTCGGGCTGCATCCGCTCGCCGTCGAGGACGCGGTCTACGCCCACCAGCGGCCCAAGCTGGAGCACTACGACGACTCGCTGTTCACCGTCTTCAAGACGGTCCGCTATGTCGAGCACGACCGGCTCACCGACACCAGTGAGGTGGTGGAGACCGGCGAGATCATGGTCTTCACCGGCACCGACTTCGTGATCACGGTACGGCACGGCGGCCATGGCTCGCTGGGCCCGCTCCGCGAGCAACTGGAGTGTGTGCCCGAGCAGTTGGCGCTCGGCCCGTCCGCCGTGCTCCACGCCGTCGCCGACCTCGTCGTGGACGACTATCTCGATGTCACGGCCGCCGTCCAGGACGACATAGACGACGTCGAGAGCGAGGTCTTCTCCGTACGGGGCAGCGGCGGGGCCGGCCGGATCTACCAGCTCAAGCGCGAGCTGCTGGAACTCAAGCGCGCGGTGGCCCCCTTGGACCGGCCGATGCAGGAGCTGGCGACCCAGTCGATGCGGCAGGTCGACCCCCGGATCAAGACGTACTTCCGGGACGTCGCCGACCACCTCGACCGGGTCACCGAACAGATCACCGCCTTCGACGAACTGCTCAACTCCATACTTCAGGCGCATCTCGCCCAGGTCACCGTCGCCCAGAACGAGGACATGCGCCGGATCAGCGCCTGGGTCGCGATCCTGGCCGTACCGACCATGGTCTGCGGCGTGTACGGCATGAATTTCGACCATATGCCGGAAAAGCACTGGACGTTCGGCTATCCGCTGGTGATGGTGCTGATCGTGGCCGTCTGCTGGGTGATCCACCGCGGCTTCAAGCGGAATGGCTGGCTCTAGGCGGCTCCAGCCAGCTCTGGGCGGTACGGCCCTAGGCCGGGGCCTTCGTGAGGTCCACGGTGAACTGGTACTCGTACCGGATGCGGCGGTCCTCGTCGAGAGTGGCGAAGGTGCGGCCGGTCCAGGCGATAGCGCCGCCGGCCGCGGGGATCATATGGGTGGTGAAGCTGACGGCGCCGTGGTGGGCGGTCGCGTCCCCTGCGGAGCGGAAGAGGTGACCGCCGTCCCGCACCAACTGGTTGTGGGCCGAGGTGACCCGCTCCTCAAGCGCTTCCAGGCCCTGGTAGCGCGCCTCCGGGGTGAGTTCGACGGCGTCGGCGGCCCACACTTCGGCGATACGGCGGCGGCGGGCCACGGGGTCGGGCTCGTTCCAGACGGCGATGTAGCGGTCCACGAACTGGTCGATATCGACGGCGATTTCCCTGCCGATTTCCCCGGCGATGTCCCCGGCGCCGGTCACGTCGGTGTGCGTGTCGGAGTTCATGTCGCTGTTCACGTTGGTGTTCATGGCGCGGACGGTAACGACGGTCCACTGACACCTTCTGTCAGTGGTGTGCCGGAGACTTTCCCGTATGCGCGCGAGCCGATTGCTGTCCATCCTGTTGCTGCTGCAGACCCGGGAGCGCATGACCGCGCAGGAGCTGGCGGATGCCCTGGAGGTGTCCGTGCGTACGGTCTACCGCGATATGGAATCCCTGGGCGCGGCCGGTGTGCCGCTGTACGGGGAGCCGGGGCACGACGGCGGGTACCGGCTGCTGGGCGGATTCCGCACCCGGCTGACCGGGCTCACCGGCGACGAGGCCGATGCGCTGTTCCTGACCGGGCTGCCCGCGGCCGCCGCCGACCTCGGGCTGGGCGCGGTGGTGACCGCCGCACAGCTCAAGCTGATGGCCGCGCTCCCCGCCGAGTTGCGCGACCGGGCCGGCCGGATCACCGAGCGGTTCCACCTCGATGCCCCGGGGTGGTACCGCGACGGCGAGCGCACCCCGCATCTGACCGCGGTGGCGGATGCGGTCTGGCACCGGCGCGCCGTGCGGATGCGCTATCTGCGCTGGGCCGAGCCGCACGAGGTCAGCCGCACGGTGTGGCCGTACGGGCTGGTGCTCAAGGCGGGTCACTGGTACCTGGTGGCGGGCGGCGCCGGCGCCGGCGAGCGGGCCCGCGCTGGCGGTACGGACGACCCCGCCGGCCCCCGTACGTACCGCATCGCGCGGATCGTGGAGCTGCACGTCCTGGACGAGCGGTTCGAGCGGCCGGACGGATTCGATCTCGCCGGTCACTGGCAGCGCTATCTGAAGTCGTTCGAGACGCGTCGCCATCAGGACGAGGCGACCGTGCGGCTCGCCCCGGACACCCTCGACCGGCTGCCCCACCTGTGGAATCCCGCGATGGCCGAGGCCGCGCGGCGCACCGCCGCGCGCCCGGACGCCGAGGGCTGGATACGGGTGACGGTCCCGATCGAGTCCGTGGCACAGGCTCTGCCCGAACTCCTCAAGCTGGGCGCCGACGCCGAGGTCCTCGCCCCGGCCCAGCTCCGCGCCCAACTGGCCCGGACGCTGGCGGCGATGGCCCGTCGCTACCGGCCTGAGCAGCCCCGCCCTTGACCTGGGCCCGCTACCGCCCCGCGACGTGCCGTGGCCGCGCGGCCAGTCGGCCCATGGCGATCTGCGGGAGCAGCAGTGCCAGGAGGACCGCCAGCGGAACCGTCCAGCTGCCGGAGGCGTCGTGCACCGCGCCCAGGACGGCCGGCCCGGTGGCGGCGAGGATGTAGCCGAAGCACTGGGCCATGCTGGAGAGTTGGGCGGTGTGCCGGGCGTCCGGCGCGCGCTGGACGATGAAGAGCAGCGCCAGACTGATCGCCGCGCCCTGGCCGAGGCCCAGCAGCACCATCCAGAGGTAGGTGCCGTCGGCCGGCGCGAGCAGCACGCCCACGAAGCCCGCCGCGCACAGCAGCGCGCCTACGGTGGCCAGCACTCCGGCCCGTATCCGGCGGCCGACGACGACCGGTGCGAGGAACGAGCCCGTGATGCCCAGCAGCGAGGAGAAGGAGAGCATCCAGCCGGCGTCGCCCGGGCTCAGTCCGGCGTCCGTGAGCATCGTCGGCAGCCAGGCGGCGGCCGCGTAGTAGCTCAGCGACTGCAGGCCCATGTAGCCGGTGACCTGCCAGGCCAGCGGATCGCGCCACAGGCCGCGCACCGGGTGCGCCGCCTGCCGGGCCGCGGCCGCAGGCATCCGCGTACGGCTGCGGATCCGCGGCAGCCAGACCAGCAGTGCCAGGACCGCCAGTGATCCCCAGCAGGCCAGCGTGGTCTGCCAGCTCAGGCCGGCGGCCTGCTGGACGGGCACCGTGACGCCGGCCGCGAGCGCGGCGCCGCCGAAGAGCGACATGGAGTACAGACCGGTCATCAGACCGGCCCTGGCCGGGAAGTCCCGCTTGATCAGGCCGGGCAGCAGGACATTGGCGACGGCTATCCCGGCGCCGATCACCACCGTCCCGGCGAACAGCGCCACGACCGAATCCAGCATCCGCAGCGCGGTGCCCGCGCAGATCAGCGCCATCGTGCCGAGCAGCGAGCGCTCCATGCCCCACCGCCGCCCCAGCCGCGGGGCGAGCGGCGCCAGCAGACCGAAGCAGAGCAGCGGCAGGGCGGTGAGCAGACTCGTGGCGGCGGCCGACATCCCGCTGTCGTCGCGGATGGTGCCGGCGAGCGGGGAGACGGCGACCAGTGCGGGGCGCAGATTCAGCGCCAGCAGGACGACGCCGATACCGAGGTGCAGGGCGCGGCGCCCGGTGACGCCAGGCGGGGCCTCGGCCGGTGCGGCAACCGGCCCCTCTTGTGCGGCGGTGGCGGGCCGTTCCGCCGTGACCGCCGGTCCTCCTGCCTCACGCATGCGCGTCGCCTTCGGGGTGGGTGTGGCGGGTGCCGGCCCGGTGCTCCGCCGGCGGCTCGCGCAGGGCGTTCATCGCCTCCGTGAGGTGCGCCAGCGCGGCCCGCTCGGCGGCCTCGGCGTCCCCCGCCTCGATGGCGTCGACGATGGCGGTGTGCGCATCGAGCTGGTGGCGTACCGCGTCGGGCAGCGGCGTGCCGACCACCGCCTGCAGTGTTCCGCGCAAGGCGTCGCTGAGGTGCTCGTACAGCTCGGCCAGCACGCTGTTGTGGGCGGCGGCCGCGACCGCGCGGTGAAAGCGCATGTCCGCGTCGATGAAGGCGGCCACATCACCGCGGTCCCAGGCCCGGCCGCGCTCGGCCAGCGCGCCGCGCAGCGCGGCGAGATCCTCGTCGGTGCGGCGCTCGGCGGCATAGCGCGCGGCATCGCGCTCCAGGCTGGCGCGCACCTCGTACGCCTCCAGGTGCTCGGCCCGCCGCAGCCGCCGCTGCACGGCCGCGCCGAAGTCGCTGCTGGCGCGGACGTATGTCCCGTCGCCCTGCCGCGGCTCCAGCATCCCGGTGTGCACCAGCGCGCGGACCGCCTCGCGGACGGTGTTCCGCCCGACGTCGAGCTGCTCGACCAGCACGGGCTCGGCCGGGATCTTCGCCCCGACCTCCCATTCGCCCTCGGTGATCAGCCGCTCCATCTGCTCGATGACCAGGTCGACCAGGCTGGTGCGGGCGGTGCTGCGCAGCGGCATCGGCGCCGTCCTCCTTCTTCGCGGGAGCGCGGAGCGAGCGCTGAAGCCCTGCCCTGCCGTCTCATTCCACCGGTGATGGGAACATCCCATGTTTGGCGATGTCAAACGAAAGCGGTGGGGCTCGGAGAGGAGCCCCACCGCGTGGACGGCGCAGGAGATGCGAGGACTGGTGGGGATACGAGGGCCGGCCGCCAGGTTCCGGCACTCGTCAGTCCCAGGCCGTTCGCGGGCCCGACCGCCGTCAGCACGGTCAGGACCGCGGGCCACCGCCGAACTTCGTTACTTCATCGGGCCTGCTTCGTACGTCAGGGACCTTCGCCGGACGTCAGGAGGCCTTGCCGAAGTGGACGCCGGCCAGACCGTTCGCCCAGAGCTGGTCCACCTGGGCGCTCTCGTTCGCGTCCGGCTTGGTGTTCTGGCAGGACGTGCCGGGGCCGCCGCCGGACATCAGCTCGCTGCACGGACCCTCGTAGTGGTCCGGCAGACCCAGCACATGGCCGGTCTCGTGCGCGGTCACGCGGGTGGAGTTGTACTCCTGGTTCTGCTGGTAGTCCAGGAAGACATAGCCCTTGCCGTGACCGTCGGTGCTGGCGTACGAACCACGCGGGTCGTTGCCCTCGCGGTACTGGAAGTCGCCGCCGCTGCCTTCCTGCAGCTTCACGTTCGAAACGGCGCTGTTCCAGATCGAGGCGCTCTCGGATATCTGGTTCGCGAACGTCGGGGCCGCGCTGGCGTCATAGGTGACGGTGACCGAGGCCGCGTTCGGGTGGGCCTTCATCTTGGCCCTGGCCGACTTCATCACGGCCTCGAAGAACGCCTTGGTGTCGGCCTTCTCGGCCGTCGATCCGTTGTACGCCGCGATCGAGGCGCGGGTGCTGTGGGAGGAGTTGGCGTGGGAGGAGGGGGAAGCTGCCGAAACCGGCGCTGCGGCTGCGAGCGCGGCAGCGAGGCCCAGACCGAGCGCCGCCGACAGCGCCGTCTTGGGAGTTCTCATGTGGGGGGCTCCTTAGTTCCGAGGGCCGTACGGTCGCCGTGTGGGGCGGCGACCGGGGCCCTGCGGATTTCTTGGTGCCGTTGAGTCTGGACGGAGTTCACCCGTGAGACGGAGATGCCAGGTGGCGATAGCTTCAGCCAATACCCCGGGAAAAAGAACAAGTTCGGACAGGTTTGAAAGTCTGGTGTGACGTATGCCGACGTCGTTATGCTCCCGACGTGGAGCTCGAGGTAAGGCATCTTCGCGCATTGTGTGCCATCGCCGACTCAGGCAGCGTACGCAAGGCGGCGCGGCAACTCGGCATGAGCCAGCCCTCCTTGACGACCCAGCTCCACCGCATCGAAAAGGCCCTCGGCGGCCAGCTCTTCTTCCGTGAACCGACCGGCAGCCGGCCCACCCCCCTGGGTCATTCCGTGCTGTGCCGGGCCCGGCCGATAGTGGCCGAAATGCGGGCGCTTGTCGACGAGGTCGCCTCGGCCTCGCTCCGCGAGCAGGGCGCCCGGCTGAACATCGGCAGCACCAACAGCCCCGCGGTCGCCGGCTGGCTGCGCCGGCTGCGGGTGCGGCTGCCGGAGACGGACACCACGATAAGGACCGATGTGTCCGCCAATGCGCTGTTGCACATGGTCGCGACGGGGCAGCTCGACGCCGCCTTCGTCCATGAGGTCGAGGGCGCGCCGCTACGGATCCCCGACGGCCTGGTCGAGCATGAACTCATCGCCAGGGAACCGCAGTTCATCGCCCTGGCGGACACCCACCCCGCGGCCGCCCAGGAGATCGTCCGGGTGGCGGACCTCGCCGACGACCAGTGGATGGTCGATCCGACCGTGGACGGCGAGTGGGCGGGCCTGCGCCGTATCTGGGCCGCGGCCGGCATCAAACCCCGCGTCGTCCACGGTGATTACCTCACCACCGTGGACCTCGTCACGGCCGGCGAGGTGGTCACCCCCTGCCAGCCGACCGCCCGCTCCCGGCACGGCATGGCCATCCGCCCGCTGTACGGCGACCCGCTGGCGGTCCGCCTGCTCATGGCCTGCCGCCAGGACGGCACCCCGGCCGCCCCCGCCGACGACCTGTTCGCCGATCTGACCGCCGCGTACATGGAGATCGCCTGGGCGAGCGAGGCGTACCGGGCATGGCTCGTACGGCATGACGGACCACTGCCGGTGGGTCGGTAACGCCCAGTAGGCCGGCTCGGGAAACGCCCGCCCGGCCGGCTCGGAAAACGCCCGCCCGGCCGGCTCGGAAGAGGCCCGCGAAAGCGGCTCACGCGGGGAACTCCTGCTCCCTGGCCCGCTCCTCCAGCAGCGCCCGCTCGCGGGCGTTACGGGTCAGCGCGGCCGCCCGCAGGAACTCCTCCCGCGCCTCCGCCGCGCGCCCCAGCCGGGCCAGCAGGTCGCCCCGTACGCTCGGCAGCAGGTGATAGCCCGCCAGCGCCGGCTCCTCCGCCAGCCCGTCCGCGACGGCCAGACCCTGCTCGGCCCCGAACGCCATGCCCACCGCGACCGCCCGGTTCAACTCCACGACCGGGGACGGCGCGACCTGCGCCAGCGCCTCGTACAGCACCGCGATCCGCGGCCAGTCCGTCTCCTGGGCGGTGCGCGCCCGCGCATGGCAGGCGGCGATCGCGGCCTGCAGGGCGTACGACCCGACCGTCCCGCCCAGCTCCTCGGCGCGGGCGAGGGCGGCCAGCCCGCGCCGGATCAGCAGCCGGTCCCAGCGCGACCGGTTCTGCTCCAGCAGCAGCACCGGCTCACCCGTCGGCCCGGTCCGCGCCGCCGACCGCGACGCCTGGATCTCCATCAGCGCCACCAGCCCGTGCGCCTCCGGCTCCTCGGGCAGCAGCCCGGCCACGATCCGCCCCAGCCGCAGCGCCTCCTCGCACAGCGCCGGACGCATCCAGTCGTCCCCGGCCGTCGCCGCGTACCCCTCGTTGAAGACCAGATAGATGACCTCCAGCACCGACGAGAGCCGCTCGGCCAACTCCTCCCTGGCCGGCACCTCGAACGGCACCCGCGCCGCGGCGAGCGTCTTCTTCGCCCGTACGATCCGCTGCGCGACGGTCGCCTCCGACACCAGGAACGCGCGGGCGATCTCATCGGTCCGCAGGCCGCCCAGCAGCCGCAGGGTCAGCGCGACCCGCGCCTGGGTGGACAGCACCGGATGACAGGCGATGAACACCAGCCGCAGCAGATCGTCCTCGATCACCTCGGTGTCCAGGACCCGCTCGAAATCGGCCTCCGCCCAGGTGGGTTCGCGCTCCGCCTCGTGCCCGAGCGTCTCCACCTTGCGGGCCAGCCGCTCCTGCCGGCGCAACAGATCGATGGCCCGGTGCTTGGCGGTGGCCATCAGCCAGGCCCCCGGATTGTCCGGGACACCGGTTTTCGGCCACCGCTCCAGTGCGGCCACCAGAGCGTCCTGCGCCAGCTCCTCGGCCAGCCCCACATCCCGCACGATCCGCGTCAGCCCGGCGATCAGCCGCGCCGACTCGATCCTGAACACCGCTTCGATCGCGCGATGAGTATCGCCTGTTGCCGTCACGGGCACCCATCAGAGCACCCGGGCCCCGCCGCGGCAATCCGAACCGCGGAACGGGCGCACGGCGCTCCCGTCCGGTACGCCGGATGTCCGGCGGGCCGGACCGCCGCCTTACGCACCGGCCCCCGGCACCTCCTCCACCTGCCGGATCTCCGCCGTCAGCTCCCACTCGCTCCCGTGCATCCGCAGGAACCGCGACGCCCATTCGACCGCCTCCTCCTTCGACGCGGCCTGGATGAGCAGGTACCCGCCGATCACCTCTTTCGCCTCGGTGAACGGCCCGTCGGTCACGCTCAGCTTCCCACCGGACAGATGCACCCGGGTCCCCTGCGCCGTCGGCGTCAGACCGGCGGTGTCCAGCAGCACCCCGGCCTTGGTCATCTCGTCGATCAGCTTCCCGATCTCCTCCATCAACTCGGGGCCGGGCCCGCCGGCCGGCATCGACTTCTCGTCGATCTTGAGCAGCATCATGTAGCGCATCGCGATCTCCTCTGCGTGTCCATCGGTCTGAACGGGGCGGAATCGATGGCCGGAAACGGCCGCCGGCCGATGGCCCGATTCCGTCCCCTTACTAACGCGACGAACGCCCCTCGTCCGGATCGACACCACCACAGAAATCTCTCGGCCCCCTTCCGTCTCTCTTCCTTCTCTCCTCCGCCGCGCCCATCGGCCCGCGGCAGAGCCTCCGGCGATCAGCCACCGGCCTTCGACCAACCGCGTGAAAGGCACCGCCCCGGCCTTCCGGGAGCGGCCGGGCACCGTGGCGATGGCCGAGAGTGGGAGCCCCGAAGGCCGGCCCGGCCAAGCCCTGGAGACCCCCGTGGACGGCAGCTTTTCCCTGGTCCTGCTCCTGCTGTTCCTGTGGTGCCTGTGCTCGCGGCGGATGGAGCGCTTCGAACTCACCGCTCCGGCCGCCTTCGTGCTGACGGGCCTTCTGCTCGGCGAGGGCACCGGGGTCCTCGACCTCGCCCTCCCGCACGAGACGGTCAAGGTGCTCGCGGAGATCACCCTGGTCTGGGTGCTCTTCACCGACGCCGCGCGGCTCTCCCTCCGGGCCCTGCGGCCGGAACTCGGCCTCTGTGTACGGCTGCTGGGAATCGGGCTGCCCCTGTGTGTGGGACTCGGCACGCTGCTGGCGTCCGCACTCCTTCCCGGCGTTTCGGGGTGGGCCGCCCTGTATGTCGGGGCCGCGCTCGCGCCGACGGATGCCGCGCTCGGCGCGACGATGATGGTCAACCCGGAGGTGCCGGCCAGGATCCGCCGGCTCATCAACGTGGAGAGCGGCCTCAACGACGGCATCGTCACGCCGCTGGTGGTGCTCGCCCTGGCCGGAATGTCCGCGGCCCAGGGCACCGCGGGACCGGACGCCTCCGGTCATGCCCTGGTGCAGCTCGCCGTCGGTGCGGCGTACGGCGCGGTGGTCGGACTGGCCGCCGGATGGCTGCTGAGGACCACGCTCCGCCGAGGCTGGGCGGCGGAGGACTTCGCCGGCGTCGGCGTCCTGGCCCTGGCCCTCCTGGGCTACACATCCGCCCTCGCGATCGGCGGCAACGGCTTCGTCGCCGCCTTCGTCGCCGGTCTGGCCTTCGGTACGACGCACGGTGCACCGCGGCGGGTGCTGCTGTACGTCGAGCAGTCCGCCTCGCTGCTTTCCGTGCTGGTATGGCTGGTTTTCGGCGCCGTCCTGCTTCCGGAGGCGTTCGCCCACTTCACCTGGCAGGTCGTGGTCTACGCGGTGCTGAGCCTGACGGTGATCCGCATGCTGCCGGTGGCGCTGTCCTTGATCGGAAGCGGCCTGGACGCCGGAACGGTGCTGTTCGTGGGCTGGTTCGGGCCCCGCGGTCTGGCTTCGATCATCTTCGGGCTGCTCGCGGTGGAGGAGCTCGCCCCCGCCGGCGCACAGCCGGTCGTTCCGGTGGTCGCCTGCACCGTGCTGCTCAGCGTCCTCGCACACGGCCTCACCTCGGCCCCGCTGGCGAGCCGCTACGGAAGGGCGGCGGCCAAGGGCATGGGCCCGTCCGGCGCGGCACCGGCCGAGCTGCCCGTCAGAGGAATGGCCGCCGGCGGTCTGCACCGGATCCACAAGCCCCGCACGCAAAACGCCGACGGAAAGCGCTGACGGAAGCCGCCGCCGGAAGCCCGTGGACGACGCCCGCAAGCCCACAAGCCCGCAAGACTGCAAGCCCGCAAGACCGCACCCGCCCCGTCACCACCCGCCCATCGGCGGGAGGCATCGGAACGGGTGCGGACGCGTGGGTAGGCGATCCGGCCCTGGGCCGGGCGCCCTGGCCGGAGTCAGGCCTTCTTGGTCTCCCAGAAGATCTTGTCGATCTGGGCGATGTAGTCGAGGGCCTTCTGGCCGGTCGCCGGGTCGTTGGAACCCTTGGCGGCGCTGAGCGCCTTGAGGGTGTCGTTGACCAGCTGGTGCAGCTCCGGGTACTTCTCGAAGTGCGGGGGCTTGAAGTAGTCGCTCCACAGCACCGAGACGTGGTGCTTGGCCAGCTCGGCGCGCTGCTCCTTGATCAGGACGGCGCGGGTGCGGAAGTCCGCGTCCTCGTTGGCCTGGTACTTCTCCTGGACGGCCTTGACGGACTCGGCCTCGATGCGGGCCTGGGCCGGGTCGTACACGCCGCAGGGCAGGTCGCAGTGGGCGCTGACCTTGACCTTGGGGGCGAACAGGCGGGAAAGCATGTTCAGTCCTTCCTCGTGATCGTCTTCTCAGGTGCGAGATTACTCGGTGCGGGAAGGCTTTTCTCGGGCGGCCCGGGGGACTTAGGGCAAAAGTCCAGTGCCAAGGTGGGACTGATGGAGGATGGACCGGTGAGCGGGTCGGACCGGGGTTTGACCGGGAGGTACGGGATGCCGGAGCGGGTGCACGAGCGAGGGCCGGAGCAGGGTGAGGGCGTGGAGCCGGGGCACGAGCGGAACGGGCTGCTCCGGGCGTTCGGGCTGGCCGAGGTGTACAACCCGTCGATGGTGCCGACGCTGCAGCCCGGTGACCAGCTCGTGGTGCAGTACGGGGCGGCGGTGCGGCCCGGTGATGTCGTCGTGCTGCGGCACCCGTTCCGGCAGGATCTGCTGATCGTCAAGCGGGCCGTGCAGCGGCGCGACGGCGGCTGGTGGGTCCGGGGGGACAACCCGTTCGTCGAGAACGACAGCCGGGAGTTCGGGGTGGTCCCGGACGAGCTGGTCATCGCGCGCGCATGGATGCGGGTGCGGCCGCCGCGGGGGATTCAGCGGTCGGTCACCGGGGTGCTGTCCTGGGCGGTGTCGGCGGTCCGGCCGGTGCGGGCCGAGCGCTCGCTCTCCAGGCGCTTGCGGGCGCGGTAGGCGGCGACGTTGGCGCGGGTGGCGCAGCGGTCGGAGCAGTAACGCCGGGAGCGGTTGGTCGAGGTGTCCAGGTAGACGTTGCGGCAGGGGCTCGCCTCGCAGATGCCCAGCCGGTCCACGCCCAGTTCGGTCAGATGGAAGGCCAGGCCCATACAGGCGGTCGCGGTGAAGCCCGCGGTCGCGTTGGCGGCGTGGTCGGCGATGTGCATGTGCCAGTTGGGGCGGCCGTTGTCGTCCCGGTACTCGTGGCCGGAGATCTGCGGGCTGACCGGGAACTCCATCATCAGGGCGTTCAGCAGGTCCACGGCCAGGACCTCGTCGCCGGCGTCGGCGGCCTCGAAGACGGCGCGCAGCCGGGCGCGGACCGTGCGCAGCCGGGTGACATCACTGTCGGTGGCGCGCCGGGCGGCCTGCTGGGCGGGGCCGAAGAGTTCGCGTACGGCCTCCACCGAGGTCAGGGTGTCGCCGCCGCGCTCGGGCTGCTCGGTGTTGACCAGTCGCACGGCATAGTCCGAGTAATAGGCCAGTTCCACTTGTAGTCCTTACGGGCGGGGGCTAGGGTGCGGAGTGCTTGTTCCCGGTAATGGGTGTTGCTAGTACGAGGGTATTACGCCATGGAGTGGAAGCGATGACCGAGACCGCCGCCGGCGCCGATTGGCAGGCGTGGCAGAACAGTTGGGACCGCCAGCAGGAGTGGTACCTCCCCGACCGCGAGGAGCGGTTCCGGGTGATGCTCGACATGGTCGAGGCGCTGGTGGGCCCCGAGCCCCGGGTGCTGGATCTGGCATGCGGTACGGGCAGTATCTCCGACCGGCTGCTGAAGCGGTTCCCCAAGGCCGAGAGTGTGGGCGTCGATCTCGATCCCGCGCTGCTGGCCATCGCGGAAGGGTACTTCGCGGGCGAGCCCCGGGTCAGCTTCGTACGGGCCGATCTCAAGGACCCGCGGTGGACGGCGAAGCTGCCGCACGAGTCGTACGACGCGGTGCTCACCGCCACCGCGCTGCACTGGCTGCACACCGAGGACCTGCGCGGGCTCTACGGGCAGCTCGGCGAGCTGGTGCGGGACGGCGGGGTCTTCATGAACGCCGACCGGATGCCCGAGGAGGCGACCCCGCGGATCAATGCCGCGGAACGGGCGTTCCGGCATGCGCGGATGGACGCGGCGAAGGCCGCCGGCGCCGTCGACTGGGCCGAGTGGTGGCAGCTGGCCGCCGCCGACCCGCGGCTGGCCGGGCCGACCGCCGAACGCTTCGAGATCTACGGCGAGCACGCGGACGGCGACACACCGTCGGCACGGTGGCATGCGGCCGCGCTGCACGACGCGGGCTTCGCGGAGGCCCGGGCGGTGTGGTCCTCGCCCACGGACGCGCTGGTGCTCGGCCTGAAGTAGGGCCGAAACCCGCGGTGGGGCCTTCTCCCGAAGGAGAAGGCCCCACCGCGTAGGAAAGAAGCGAGCCGTCGCGTTACAGCACCTTCGACAGGAACGACTTCGTCCGCTCGTGCTGCGGATTGCCGAGCACCTCGCGCGGGTGGCCGGATTCGACGACCACACCGTCGTCCATGAAGACCAGCGAGTCACCGACCTCGCGGGCGAAGCCCATCTCATGGGTCACGACGATCATCGTCATACCGTCGGCGGCCAGGTCCTTCATGACGTCCAGGACGTCACCGACCAGCTCCGGGTCCAGCGCCGAGGTCGGCTCGTCGAAGAGCATCAGCTTCGGCTCCATCGCCAGCGCACGGGCGATGGCGACGCGCTGCTGCTGGCCGCCGGAGAGCTGCGAGGGGTAGTTCCCGGCCTTGTCGGACAGCCCGACGCGGTCCAGGAGCTTGACCGCCCGCTCCCGGGCGGCGGACTTCGACTCGCCCTTGACCTGGATCGGCGCCTCCATGATGTTCTCCACCGCGGTCATGTGCGGGAAGAGGTTGAAGCGCTGGAAGACCATGCCGATGTCGCGGCGGCGGGCGGCGACCTCGCGGTCGCGCAGCTCGTAGAGCTTGCCGTTGTGCTCGCGGTAGCCGACCAGTTCGCCGTCGACGGACAGCCGGCCGGCGTTGACCTTCTCCAGGTGGTTGATGCAGCGCAGGAACGTCGACTTGCCGGAGCCGGACGGGCCGATCAGGCAGAAGACCTCCCGCGGCGCGACCTCCAGGTCGATGCCCTTGAGGATGTGGGCCGCGCCGAAGGACTTGTGGACGCCCTCGGCCTTGACCATCGGGCCACCGGAGGTACCCGCGGCCTTGCTCGTCGTCATCTTGCTTGTGGTCATGCTGCACCTCCGGCGCGGTTGAAGCCGCCGGACAGCCTCGCCTTGGCGCGCTGGAGCGGGGTGGGCGGGAGCTGGCGGCTGGAGCCGCGGGCGTAGTAGCGCTCGAGGTAGTACTGGCCGATGCTCAGCACGGTGGTGGCGATCAGGTACCAGGCGGCGGCGAGGATCAGCATCTCCACCACGACACCGGAGTCCCGTCCGACGTTCTGCGCCGCTTGCAGCAAATCGTAGTACTGGACGGCGATGACCAGCGATGAGGTCTTCAGCATGTTGATGACCTCGTTGCCGGTCGGCGGCACGATCACCCGCATCGCCTGCGGCACGATGATCCGGCGCAGCGTCTTGCCGTGGCTCATGCCCAGGGCGTGCGCCGCCTCGGTCTGGCCCTCGTCGACGGCGTTGAGGCCGGCCCGGCAGATCTCCGCCATGTACGCCGCCTCGTTCAGGCCGAGGCCCAGCAGCGCGCACAGGAACGGGGTCATGAAGTCCGACCACTCGTCCTTGTAGATCGGCATGATGTCGATGTACTGGAAGACCAGGCCCAGGTTGAACCACAGGAACAGCTGGACGTAGACCGGCGTACCGCGGAAGAACCAGACGTAGAACCACGCGACCGTGGACGTCACCGGGTTCTTGGACTGGCGCATCACGGCGAGGATCACGCCGCCCACGACGCCGATGATCATCGAGAGCACGGTGATCAGCAGGGTGTTGCGCAGACCCTTGAGGATGTCCCCGTTGAACAAGTACTCCGGGATGGCGTCCCAATTGACGTTCCCCGAGGCGAAGGCCCGGAAGAGCAGAGCGACCAGCCCGATGACGACGATCGCCGCTACCCAGCGCCCGTAATGGCGGACCGGGATGGCTTTGATGGGCTCGGGGTGGGGCGGCGGAGCGTCCGCCGGCGGCTGGGCCGACTTGTCGACGTCAACTGACACGGGTGTTGCCTTTCAGCATTCGGCGGGAGGTGCGCAGAGGGGACGGGGGCACGGCTCGGAGCGGCTCAGGTGCCGCCATTGAGCTTCACTTCCTTGACCGCGGCGTCCTTGACGTCCCACGTGTCCAGGACCTTGGCGTACGAGCCGTTCTTGATCGTGCGTTCCACGGCGGCCTTGAGCGCGTCGCGCAGCTTCTCCTGGCCCTTGGGGACCGCGATGCCGTACGGGGCCGCCTTCAGGGGCGCACCGCCGACCATCTGGAAGTCCTTGCCCTTGCCGGAGACCTTCACCGCGTACGCCGCGACCGGGTAGTCGCTGGAGACGGCGTCCACACCGCCGGTACGCAGCCGGGTCTGGGCCTCGGAGTCGTTGTCGAACGCCTCGATGGCGATCGGCTGCTCGTCGTTCTTCTCGCAGGCCTTCGACTTGTCCTTGGCCAGATCGTGCGAGACGGTGCCGCGCTGTACCGCGATCTTCTTGCCGCACAGCGTTTCCCAGCCGTCGATGCCCTTGGTCTTGCCCTTCTGGGTGTAGAGCGAGACGCCGACGTTGAGGTAGTCGATGAAGTCGACGCCCTGGCCGATCTTCTTGCCGGTGTTGCTGTCGATGCCCTCCTGGCGCTCCTTGGTGTCCGTCATCGCCGACATCGCGATGTCGTAGCGCTTGGACTTCAGGCCGCCCATGAGGGTGTCGAAGGTGGCGTTGTTGAAGTTGAGCTTGATGCCCAGCTCCTTGCTCATCGCCGCCGCCAGATCGGGGTCGATGCCCTCGACCGCGCCGTTGGAGCGGAACTCCACCGGCTTGTAGGTGATGTCCGAGCCGACCTGGAGCAGGCCCTTTTCCTGGACGTCCTTGGGCAGCAGCTTGAACAGCGGCGCGTTGACGTTGCGGTTCTTCTGCGCCTCACGCTTGGCGATGGCCGCGTCCGTCTGGTCGCCACAGGCGCTGAGCAGCAGCATCGAGGCGGCGACCGCGGCCACCGCGGCCACGGCTGTACGTGACCTGCCGGCGGCCGGGCGACGGATGGTGCTTGCGGTCATGCTGATCCTCCTGCGGATGGAGAAGCCGACGTGACGAAAAGGGTCGGGCACACACCTTCGAGCGTCGCGACCTCGGTTGGTGACGGAATCCTGCCATCCGGACTCCGGTATTCGGACTGCTGTACAGGTCAAAATCGGATAACGGACGAGTAAGAGGGGGTGGCGCCCTTGTGTCGCAAGGGAGACCGGTCACCCGTGAGGCGCAAGGGGCGTCCGGAGCGCTTCCGATGTCTCGGATTCCGGACACCAGATGGGTGGCTCTTCTGTGTTTTTGGCGCATTTCGCCGTTATTGTCGGATTCCTGAACCCGAGGGTAATGAATCTGACTCGTCGGGGCCCGCGCCCGTCCGGTAGAAAGGTTCGTTACACCCCTCATCCGGGGCTCAGGGCGCGTGTGCGGCGCGCCCGGCGTCCGTACCTCCCCCCGCTGGGCGGCCATCCGCCAGGCAGGGCGCGGACGCGGTGCCCGCCCACCCCTCAACCAGGGAGTGGCCACCCTCAGCAGATTTACGAATAAAGGGGTAAGACAAGTGGCAGCGGAGATCGTCAATCCTCGCAGCGACGGCAATACGGGCACGGACGAAGGCGCGGGCAGTGCTCCCGACGGAACCTTCGATCCGGCCTTCGCGCTGCATCGCGGCGGCAAAATGGCCATCCGGGCGACCGTCCCGGTCCGCGACAAGGACGACCTGTCCCTCGCATACACGCCGGGCGTCGCCAAGGTGTGCAGCGCCATCGCGGAGCAGCCCGAGCTCGTGTACGACTACACCTGGAAGTCCCAGGTCGTCGCCGTGGTCACGGACGGCACCGCGGTGCTGGGCCTGGGCGACATCGGCCCGGAGGCCTCGCTTCCTGTGATGGAAGGCAAGGCCATCCTGTTCAAGCAGTTCGGTGGCGTGGACGCGGTGCCGATCGCGCTCGGCACCACCGACACCGACGAGATCGTGGAGACCGTCATCCGGCTGGCGCCGTCCTTCGGCGGCGTCAACCTGGAGGACATCTCGGCGCCCCGGTGCTTCGAGATCGAGCGCCGCCTCCAGGAGGCGCTGGACATTCCGGTCTTCCACGACGACCAGCACGGCACCGCCGTGGTCACGCTGGCCGCGTTGCGCAACGCGGCCAAGCTCACCGACCGCTCGCTCGGCCAGCTGCGCGCGGTCATCTCGGGCGCCGGTGCGGCCGGCGTGGCCATCGCCAAGATCCTCATCGAGGCGGGCATCGGAGACGTCGCGGTCTGCGACCGCAAGGGCGTCGTCTCCGCGGACCGCGGCGACCTCACGGACGTCAAGCGCGAGGTGGCCGGCTTCACCAACAAGGGCCGGCTGACCGGCTCGCTGGAGGACGCGCTGGACGGCGCGGACGTCTTCATCGGGGTCTCCGGCGGCACGGTGCCGGAGGAGGCGGTGGCGAAGATGGCGAAGAACTCGCTGATCTTCGCGATGGCCAACCCCACCCCGGAGATCCACCCCGATGTCGCGCACAAGTACGCGGCCGTGGTCGCCACCGGGCGCAGCGACTTCCCCAACCAGATCAACAACGTGCTGGCCTTCCCGGGCATCTTCGCCGGTGCCATGCAGGTGCGGGCCTCGCGGATCACGGAGGGCATGAAGCTCGCCGCCGCCGAGGCGCTGGCCGCCGTCGTCGCCGATGAACTCAGCGCCGACTGCGTCATCCCCTCCCCGTTCGACGAGCGCGTCGCGCCGGCCGTCACCGCCGCCGTCGCGGCCGCCGCCCGTGCCGAGGGCGTGGCGCGCCGCTGACCCGCCGCCGTACGCCGACGGGCCGGGACCGCACCTGACACGGGTGCGGGCCCGGCCCGTTGTCGTGGCGGCGCGCTGGGGGCGGCGCGGTGCGTGTCACACCCGTACGCGGTACCGCAGCGCGCGGCCGCGGCCTACGTTGGGATCATGTTTGCTGCCTACGCCGCCCGCATCGACCGTGACCAGCCGCTGAACGGCCTCGAATTGGGGGAGCGCCCGGCCCCCGACGTACGCCCCGGCTGGACGACCGTCAACGTCAAGGCCGCCTCCCTCAACCACCACGACCTGTGGTCGCTGCGCGGGGTGGGGATCAGCGAGGAGACGCTGCCGATGATCCTCGGCTGCGACGCCGCCGGAGTGGACGCGGACGGCAACGACGTCGTCGTGCACTCCGTCATCGGCCAGACCGGTCACGGCGTCGGCCCCCGGGAGAAGCCCTCCATCCTCACCGAGCGCTACCAGGGCACCTTCGCCGAGCAGGTCACCGTCCCCGCCTGGAACGTGCTGCCCAAGCCGAAGGAGCTGTCCTTCGAGGAGGCCGCCTGTCTGCCCACCGCCTGGCTCACCGCGTACCGGATGCTGTTCACCAACGGGGGCGTACGGCCCGGCGACAGCGTCCTGGTGCAGGGCGCGGGCGGCGGTGTGGCGACCGCCGCCATCGTGCTGGGCGCCGCCGCGGGGCTGCGGATCTTCGCCACCAGCCGGGACGAGGCCAAGCGCAAGCGCGCGCTGGAGCTGGGCGCCGAGGCGGCGTTCGCGACCGGTGAGCGGCTGCCGGTGCGGGTGGACGCGGTGATCGAGACCGTCGGCGCCGCCACCTGGTCGCACTCCGTCAAGTCGCTGCGCCCCGGCGGCACTCTGGTCATCTCGGGCGCCACCAGCGGATACCACCCCGAGCGCACCGAACTCAACCGGATCTTCTTCCTGGAGCTGAAGGTCGTCGGCTCCACGATGGGCAGCAAGGAGGAGCTGGCCTCGCTGCTCAGCTTCTGCGCGGCCAAGGGCGTCCGGCCGGTCATCGACTCGACGCTGCCGCTGGACCGGGCGCGCGAGGCGTTCACGAGGATGGCGGAGGGCGACCTCTTCGGCAAGATCGTGCTGACGGTCTGACGTTTCTTCTTCAATCGGCGGGCGATCGGAGGCTGAGGAACGTGCGGATCCTGCGGGCGGAGGGGCGGGTCGCCGCGCCGTGGAGCAACGGCGGCGGGGTGACCCGGGAGATCGCTGTCCATCCGCCCGGCGCCGGGTGGGACAGCTTCGTGTGGCGGATCAGCCTGGCCGAGGTGACCCGGGACGGGCCGTACTCTCCGCTGCCCGGCGTCCGGCGGATCCTCACCGTCGTCGACGGCGCCGGGCTGGAGCTGACGGTGGACGGCACCACCCGGCTCCTCCCGGACCGCTACCGGCCGTTCGCCTTCCCCGGCGGCGCGGCCACCGACTGCCGGCTGCTGGACGGCCCGGTCGTCAACCTCAATGTGATGCTCCGGGACGGGCGGGCCGGCGCGACGGTGGAACTGGTGCGGGGGAGTCAGGTGGTGCGGTTGGGGGACGGTGCGGACCCCGGTCAGGGGGCACTCGTCGTTGCCGTGGAGGGGCGTACGCAGCTCACGGAGCCCAGGGCCGGGGAGCCGGGGGCGCGGCTGGAGCGGTTCGACGCGGCGCTGCTGACCGGGCCGGACGCGGCGCCGGTCGCGCTGCGGACGGACGGTGTCGCGGCGGTGATCGGCCTGTCCGGCGCCGGCTCCGTCAGCTCTTCGGGGCGTCGCCCGGCTTCTCGTCGATGAAGTAACTGTCGTGCCGGACGAGGAAGTCCGTGAACTCCTGCCCGCCGCGCTGGGCCATTTCCGCGACGCGCTCGAAGTACTCCTCGCGCGGGGCGCCCGGGGAGAAGAGCATCAGCATCGACGCGGGGTCGTCGGCCTCGTTCCGGAACGCATGCAGTCCGCCCGGCGGGACGTAGAGGAAGTCGCCCGCGCCGCCGGTGATCCAGCGGTCGCCGTCGTAGAGCCGCACCGCGCCGGACAGCACGAAGAACGACTCCGAGATGGTCCGGTGGAAGTGGGTGCGCGCCCCCGCCGCCTTGGGTCCCAAGTCCACCCGGTACAGGCCGAATTCGCCTCCGGTGGTGGTGTGCGTTGCCAGGTAGTGGGTGCGGTTGGCGCCCGCGACCAGGTCGGGCGGGGTGTCCGCCGGGCGGTGCACCGCGGAGATCTCGCCGTTGTCGCCGAGGTAGCGGGGTTCGGGGTACGACATGTCAGGTCCCTTCGGTGGGTGTGCGGGCAGGGATGTTGATCAGGCTCTTGTACAGGTGATACTGCGGCACGGCGGGCAGTTGGGGCGCTTCGGGGCTGCCGGGGTCGTCCGCTGCCGTCGCGGGTTCCGCGAGGACCGCCGGAGCCGGTGTCACACCCGCCAGGGCATCGACCGCCGCTCTCAGCAGCCTGGCCGATGCTCCGCGGTCGACGAATTCCCGCCAGGCCGAAGTGTCCGTCCACTCCGCGACATTGAGCACCCGCCCACCGTCCTGGCTGAGGTGGAAGTGGGCGCCGAGCAGTCCCGGCACCTGTTCACGGGTCAGCAGATCGACGACGGTGTCGGCGAGGGCGCGCTGGGCGTCCGCGCCGGCCGTGGCGAAGGCGGGGGTGACCAGCAGCGCGGGGCGCCGGCCGACGGGCCGTTGGGGCACATAGCTGCGGTAGCGCCGGTAGCGCACCAGGCCCGGTCGTCGGATGCCGGGGGTCGCCGCGTCGATCCGGCCGACGACCGCGGGCCGCCGGGTGCGCCCCCATTCCCGGTGGGCGTCGTCATCCGTCCATTGCGCGTAGTGGAGGACATGGCTTCCGTCGGTGCTCAGGAAGGCGGTGAGCGAGAGCATCGCGTCCGGCCGTTGCTGGTGCTCCCATTCGGCGAGCACCGAGTCGGCCGCCGGGCGCTGGAACGAGGCGTCCGGCACGATCCAGGGGCTGATGAGGACGGTCCCGGCGTCGTCCCGCCGGAAGTCGGGGAAGTCTGTGGGCTCTGTGAGCTCTGTGAGCTCTGTGGGAGGGGGCATCGGGGCTCCGTTCCGCGTCGTGGGTGCTGATGAGCTGGAGCCTGTCACCTCAAGTTCGCTTGAGGTCAAGGGTTGTGGGTGTGGCGGCAGTTGAGTCGGAGGGTCGTCGCCGGTGGATATGTGTCAACAATGGTTGACGGTGAGGGAGTGTCAACGTAGATTGACGTCATGACCGAAGCAACGGATCTCGCCGAGCAGGCGGGTGATCGGGACCCCAGGGTCGGGCTCCGTGCGGTGGCCGCGCTCCGTCGGCTGCTGGAGCAGCTCGAAGCCGTGCAGGTGCGCAGCGCCCGCGCGCAGGGCTGGTCGTGGCAGGAGATCGCGGCCGAGCTGGGGGTCAGCAGACAGGCAGTGCACAAGAAGCACGGGAGGCGCTGATGTTCGAGAAGTTCACGGCCGATGCGCGCGCGGTGGTGCGCGGCGCGGTCGAGCAGACGGACCGTACGGGCAGCGGCACGGTCGGCGAACCGGAGTTGCTGCTCGCACTGCTGGACCGGGCGGATTCGCCGGCCGCGGAGGCGCTCGGCGCGCTCGGTGTTCATGAGCGGCGGGAGTCGGTGGCGGACGCCCTCGCGGCGGCGCGACGGCGGGGCGGGATGTCGACGGCGGACGCGGCGGCGCTGGCCGGGCTCGGGATCGACCTCGACGAGATCGTGGCGCGGGTGGAGCAGGCGCACGGCGTGGGCGCGCTGTCCGCCGACGGGCCGGCCGGGCCCCGCAAGCGGGCGCGCCGGCCGTTCAGCGCGGAGGCCAAGTCCGTGCTGGAGCGCGCCCTGCGGATCGCGGTCGGCCGCGGCGACCGGTACATCGGTGACGAGCATCTGCTGATGGCCCTGACCGCGAGGCCCGGACCGGCCGCCGCGGTGCTGGCGGACCACGGGGTGACGTACGGCGATGTGGTGCGGGAGCTGGGGGAGGCCCGGGGCAGGCGCGCGAGTTGAGTGGTGGGGGCGGTCCGTAGGGGTGGTCGCCAGGGGGCTTGCCCGTGCGGGGCTGCCGGTGAGCCCGCCCCCCCATGGGACTGTCGGTGAGCCCCCCCTCATGGGACTGCTGGTGAGCCCGCCCCTATAGGACTGCCGATGGGCCTGGCCCCTACGGAGCCCCGACCTTCACCGCCCCGATCCCCAGCGTGCTGCGCCGCGGCAGATAGCCGGCCTCGAAGACCGCGCCCACTACGGGGTGGAGAAGGTGCGCCAGCCGCTCGGCGCGGGAGTGGCCCAGGGCCCGCCACGGTCCGGCCGCCAGCCGGTCCGTCATCCGCTCGATCGCCTCGCGCTCCTTGTGGGCGCGCTCGGTCGCGCTGCCGTCCGGGGCGATCCAGCCGCGGGCGGCGAGGCGGTGCCGGGCGTCGCTCCATTCCTGCGCGCTCCAGCCGCGCCCGGCGAAGTCGGCGGCCGGCGCGGCACCGATCGCGGCGAACGACACCAGGGCCTCGCACGGATCCAGTCCGCAGGTCAGCAGCGCCGCCAGATGGCCGTCGCCGCGATGTTCGCGGAGCGCGGTCGCGGCCTGCCAGAGCACCAGATGGGGCGCGTCGGGCCAGGGCAGATCGAGGTTGGCGGCGGCCAGCGGGCGGGCGGCCGGGCCGGCGTTCTCGGCCGCCTGGCGGGCCAGCCGGGCCGCCTCGCCGAGCTGGGCGGCGCTGAGCC
>NZ_QUAC01000476.1 GCF_003389455.1 Streptomyces inhibens
ACGGCTCCACAACGGGCCGTGGCGCGCGGCCGACGTACCGTCGGCTCGGCCGGCGTTGTCGAACTTCCAGATGAATGGCGAGTTGCTCTGGCCCACTTTCCGGTTCTCGATCTCGATCGAGGGGGGCTCTCACAGCCGAGCAGTTTCTTGGCCTCGGCCAAGCTCGCACGCGGATCGGTTCTGCGCGACGATCTCGTAGCTGACTTTCCTGCTGTCTTCCTTGAGCTGACCACGTATCGCTCTGACCAGCCTTCAGTTCACCGTCGTCCGCCTGACCCGCCGGATTCTTTCCGTCTTGGGCGCGTCGGCGGCATTGCGCTTCTTGTCATCCTTGGCGCCGGCCGAGTCCTTGCCGGCGCCGCAAGCGGTCGGGGTCGGTGCCAATGCGGCAGCGGGCATCATGTGCATTCAGCTGTGCCGAAGAAGCTGAGGTGGCGGCCACAGTGCCCCGCCGGGGGGATTTCGCAGTAATTTCGCGAAACGACCGTGGGGCGCATCCGTCCGGCGAGTTGTCCAATTGCGGAACGAAGTCAGCGCTATTGATTGAACGTTAGTAAATTCCTCAAGATGAAAAGCGATGCAGCGGCCGCTCATCATGCGGTATTTGGGCGCCATATGCGCCGTATGCGCGCCGTATGCGCGGTATACCGACGGAGTTGCCGAAAAGGGGCGACGCTACGATGCACTGTCCGTTCGCTCGATGGGAAAGGCCCGTGATGGACCCCTTGCTACCGGACGACCCGCAAGCCCTCGGGTCGTACCGTCTGTTGGGCCGGATCGGTGCCGGGGGCATGGGCCGGGTGTATCTGGCCCGGTCGACCGGCGGGCGCACGGTAGCGGTGAAGGTCGTACGGCCGGATCTGGCGCAGGACACCGCGTTCCGGGGGCGGTTCCGGCAGGAGGTCGAGATAGCCCGGGCGGTGTCCGGCCGCTACACGGCACCCGTCGTCGACGCCGACACGGAAGCCGCGCTGCCCTGGCTCGCCACCGCCTTCGTGCTCGGCCCCTCGCTGACCGAAGTGGTCGACGGACACGGGGCGTTGCCGGAACACAGCGTGCGCGCCCTCGGCGCCGGGCTGGCCGTAGCGCTCACCGAGATCCACTCCGTCGGCCTGGTGCACCGCGACCTCAAGCCGTCCAATGTGCTGCTGGCCGCCGACGGCCCGCGGGTGATCGACTTCGGTATCGCGCGCGCCGTCGACGGCGACCGGATGACCCAGACCGGCGTGGTCGTCGGCTCGCCCGGCTATATCCCGCCGGAGCAGGCGCTCGGGCAGGCGGTCGGCACGGCCGGCGACATCTTCGCGCTCGGTGCGGTGCTCGCCTACGCCTCCACCGGCCGTACCGCATACGGCGACACCACCCCGGCCGCCGTCCTCTACCAGGTCGTACACGGCGAGCCGGACCTCACTGGCGTCCCCGAGAGCCTGCTCGGCCTGCTCACCGCCTGCCTCGACCGCGATCCGGCCCGACGCCCCACGCCCCAGCAGGTGTCGGAGGCGCTGGCGCCGCAGGGCACCGGCGCGGTCTTCACCAACTGGCTGCCGGGCGCGGTCGCTTCCACCATCGCCACGCACGCCGCGCGCATTCTGGACCTGGAGACGCCGGAGCAGGGGACGGCGGCGGTGCCGGGGCACGGGGCGCCGCCGTCGGCACCGGGATACGGCACGTCGAGCCCGGCGTACGGCACCCCGGCCCCGGGACACGGCACCCCGGCCCCGGGACACGGCACCCCGGCCCCGGCAGCCGCTTCGGGCACACCCGCTCCGTCGCCGGGCGGGACGCCGCCCGGCGACGGGTATGTGCCGACGTATGTACCCTCCGGCGCGACACCACCGCCGGGCGCGCCCACGGCCCCCGTCACGGTCGCTTCCGCTTCCACCGTCGCTTCCGCTGCCGCCGACGCCCCCGCCCCCTCCCGCCGTCGTTTCCTCGGGCTCGCGGCGGGTGCCGCGGCCGGTGTGGCGGCCGTCGGCGGGGCCGGGATCTGGATGCTCGGGGGCAAGGACAAGGACCGGGGCGACGGCAAGGGCGCGGCCGCCGACGGGCAGGAGCCGGGCGGCGCGCAGCAGGAGCGGTTCAGTACACCGCCTCCCGGGACCGCCCCCCAGGTCCTGTGGCACCGCACCGCCGAGACCGACACCCTCAGCAGCGATCAGCCGCTGCTGGCGCACAACGGCCTGCTGCTGATCAGCGGTGACCCGCTGGTCGCCCGGCACGCCCTCACCGGCAAGGCGAAATGGACGCGTAAGGAGGTCGCGCCCCCCGGCGCCCCGCTGATCCTCGCGGCCGGCACCCTCTTCTTCGTCAGCACCGAGTACGACGGCGATGTCATCGGCCTCGACCCGGACACCGGCAAGGAGGTCTGGCGCAGCAGGCTCAACGGCGCCCTGACCGTCGAGCACATCCTCGCCGCGGACGAGCACCGGATCTATGTCATCGCGTCCGTGCGCACCAAGGACACCACGGTCCATCTCACCGCGATCGCCGCCCTCAACATCCGTACCGGCAAGCCGGAATGGCAGAAGCCGCGGGACAAGGGCACCATGGACTACGACCTCGAAGGCGTCGCGGTGGACGGCCGGCTCGTCTACACCGACAGCCGTCGCAATGTCACCGTGCGCGACGCGGCGAACGGCCGCCAGCTGTGGACGAAGAAGATCGGCGACGACATCGCCTGGCGCCCGGCCGTGCACGCCCGGCGGATTTTCCTGGGCGGCGACCGACTGCGGGCGGTGCACCTCGACAACGGCAAGCCCGACTGGTCGATGTCGACCGGCGGCCGGCTGAGCTTCTACCAGCCCATGGTGGTCGGCCAGGTGCTCTACGTGGCCGACCACAGCGGCGGGGTCTGGGCCGTCGATCCGGTACGGGGGAAGAAGCTCTGGCTGTGCGAGGACGCCGGGGCGCACCGGGCGCCGACCGAATTCGTGCTGGTCGGCGAGGCCCTCTACGGCGCGTCGTACGACGATGGCGGCGGCATCTTCGCGCTGGACCCGAAGACCGGCAAGGCCCGTTGGAACTACAACGACAACGCCGGAATCGAGGAGCAGTGGCATGTCGTCGCCTCCGGCCGGCGGCTGCTGGCCACCCACGGCGACGAGATCTACGCGCTGCCCGCCGTCTGAGGCGCCCGCCCGTCAGTCCAGCGTGCGCGTGAAGTCGCCGCGCTGGACCCGCCCGGCGAGGGAGTCGCCGTCGCCGCCGAGCAGCGAGCCATAGCCGGTGGCCGCCCAGAGACTGTCCTCGGCGGGAACCTCGAAGTAGGGGACCGGGCGGCCCGCCTGCCGGTCGGTGAGCACCTCGGGGGCGCGCCGGCTGCGTATCGCGCGGATGCAGGTCTCGCAGCCGGCCACCCGCAGCTGCTCGCGGCGGCCCAACGGGCGCCACGGTATGCGGCGGACGGCGGGCCCGTGCAGCGGGTGGAAGAAGCAGAGCGGGAGCGTGACCGGGGCCTTGGAGAGGGCCGCCCGGCCCTCCGCGATCAGCGCGAACACCCCCGCCAGATCGGCGACTCCCTGCGCCCGGTCCAGGACCGTGCCGGCCGCGGCGTAGGCGTCGAGCGCCCGCTCGATGGCCGTCGGGTCGCCCTGTGCGGCGCGCGCCTCCTCGCCCAGCCGGACGACCTCTTCGGTGGCACGGTCACGGAGCCCGGCCTCATCGGCCTTCCGGGCGGCGGCGAAGACCGAGCGCGGCAGCGCGAACGGCGTCGAGAGATCGCGCAGCCGCGAGCGGCGCCGCAGCAGCAGCCCGACCGCGGCCAGCAGCAGCACCGGCCCGACGACGAGCGACAGGATCCGGACGAGCGGGGAGCTGTGGGAGGGGGACGAGGAGGCCGAGGCCGTCTTGTCCGGCCGGTCGTCCTGGAGGTGCGCGGTGACCTTCTCGTACACCTTGTCGCCGTTGCCCGCCTTGATGATGCCGATCGCGCGCGAGACGCGCCTCGCCGGCCCCGCGCCCTTCATGTCGTCCTGGAAGAAGACCGCGGCCGCGGCGTGCATCGCCTGATGGGCGCCCGACGGCCATTCGCGGGCCGCGATGTCGTCGGGATGGGTCCCGAGCGTGATGAGGATGGACGGGCCGCCGCCCATCCGGTCATGGACCACCTCGGCGAGCTGCTCCGGCTTGCCGCCCCAGCTGTCGCCCTCGACCAGCGGCACCAGCGCCACACGGATCGGCAGCCGGGTCTGCCGGATCTGGCTGACCAACTTCCGCTGCTCGCCCGCGTCGACGGCCGAGGCGAGGGACGGGTCGACATAGACGGGGGAGCGGCGCAGCGCATCGGCGATCTTCTGCCCCGGACTCTCGGCGGCCGCCCCGGGCGCCGCGGCGCAGAACAGCAGCGCAACGGACGAGGCGCCGAGGGCGAGGGCGGTCCGCAGCCGGCGGCGCGGGTCAGTGAACACCGAAGTACTCCCGTACATCGCGGGTGAGTTGATCGATTCCGGCGCCGTCGCCGAGCGCGGCCAGCGGTCCGGGCAGAGTGGGGTACGGGGCGTACGCACCGCGCCCGGCGCTTGCCGAGGAGCGCAGCCGCAGCACCGCACCCGGCGTCGCCCGGCATGCCTCGCACACCGGCAGCGACCGCGCCCGGCCACCGCCGTCAGGCCGTATCTGTGCGCGCTTGCGGGCCGCGCCGTGCAGCGGATTGCGATGGCAGACGTGCTGCACGGCGGCCGGCTCGTCGATCGCGGTGCGTCCGGCGCGAGCCAGCACGATGGCACAGGCGAGGCCGACGGGTGTGGCATCGGCGTCGATCCGGCCGTCGCTGTCGCCGTCGATCAGCAGCGCGGCGGCGTCCAGGCACTCCCATGCCCGGAGTCGGGACTCCTCGGGCAGCGACGCCGCCGGCTCCAGGGCGGCGGTGAGGGTGTCGAGGTCCTGCCGGGCGGTGCGCCGCAGCCACGACAGCGAGGGTTGCTCCGGCGCCTTGGGGACCGCGGCGCCGCCCGGTCCGTCGGCCGCCGGCCGTCTGCGGCGGGCAATCCGGCGGACGAGGGCGCACACCGCCGCCACCAGCCCGAAGACCAGGCCCGCGGCGAAGGTGCCGATGAGCAGCCCCGGTTCGTAGTCCCCGGTGAACAGGCCGGGCAGCGCCTTCTCCTCGACGGGGTCGGGGGCGGGCGGCGGGTCATAGGGCTCATTGGCCGTCTTGGCCGGCGGTGACTTGCTGAGGTACGTCAGCAGCTGGTCCAGACGGGCGCCGAGTTCGAGGTCGGCGGATGAGATGTAGTCGAGGTTGCGCGGGCGGTCGATGAGGTACATCTCGTCCACGCAGGTGCCGTAGTTGACGATCTCGATCCTGCCGGACGTCGGGTCGGCGAACACGATGAGCACCTTGTGGTGCAGCCGCTCGTGCAGCGCCTCGGCCAGCACGTCCTTGCTGCCACCGGACTCGTCGTCGATCGAACTGGACACGGCGGCGATCACCACCGGAACGTCCAGCGCGCGCAGCCGTTTGCGCAGATGGGCGCGCTCGGCGGTGTCCAGCGCGGGAGGGCTCTCCGGATCGAGATAGAGCGGATTGCGGCGCAGCCCGTCGGCCACCCGATCGATCCGGGCCCGCATATCGGCGGCCGTGGGGCGGGAGCCGTCGCCGCTGGTGGTGTCGTCGAAGACCTGGGACGCGGTGAAGGCGACCAGCCAGCCCAGCACCCCGGCACCCACCAGCAGGGGCAGCAACCGGGCGCGAGGGAACGGCCCGGGACCGCCCGCCTGTTGTCCGGCGCGCCCCTTCTTCCCGCCGGCCGCCTTCTGGCCCCCGGCTCCCTTCCCCTTCTGTCCACTCCGCGCCCCCGGTACGGCCACAAAGCCGCCCGCCGCCGCGGCCCGCCGCACCCGGCGCCGCTGGAGCGCATACACCGTGATCAGCAGCGCGGTGAGCGGGATTCCGGTGACCGCGATGCCCGTCACAAAGCTCTGGTTCTCGCGCTCGGTGTCGTCGGTGTGCAGCCCGGGCGGCTCGTCATCGGTGTCCGAGTACTGCGCCCGTGCCTCCTCGGCGCGCTGATGCGCCTGCCCCGAGGTGAGCACGTCGACGAAGTGCCGCAACGCCTCGCGCGGGGTGGCGTCGTACGGCAGCTCGTACAGCGTCGCCGTGCTCGCGTCGGCGGCCCCGGGCACGCTCACGCCGAAGGTCTGCACCGCGTCCAGACCCATGTCGCTCACGGCGATATACAGGCCCTTGCGCCCCAGCCGGTCATGGACACCGGCGAGCAGACCGGACGCCTCGGCGCTGTAGGAGGTGTGCGGCAGCACCATCACATAGGTGGGAACGCCCAGCCGCTCGGCCTCTGCGGCGAATGCCGGCGCGGTCGACCGGGGGGCCTCACGCGGGATCTGGTCGCTGATGTAGACCGGGTTTCTCCGAAGCTGCTCGGCGAGGTAGGCGGTCTGCGTCGGCCCGTCGGGGCCGGCCGGCGCGGCCTGCACCACCCCGGCACAGAACAGCACCGCCAACCATCCCGTCACCAACACCATTCCGGCGCGCAGCACCGCCCCCACCACCCCTCGTTCACCTCGTCACGACGACGCTACCGCCACCGCGCACCGGCCGGTGCAGCCTGTGGATAACCTCACGACGAGGTCCTGATCCGCCGGGCAGGCCTGGGCTGCTCTTGGGAAGCCTGGGCTCTATTTCCCCGCGGCGCACAAGCGGCTGCAAGATGCTGTAGCCACACCGATATCGGCGCACCAGCCTCTCGGCCGTCGGCAGCAGCACAGTGAGGCCGCCACGGGGTTGGTGCCGCCGCGAGCTTCTGCTCCGTGGACCTTTTGCCCTCGTCCGGAGCGAGTTCGGCCACACCGTGCAGATGACCTGAAAACGATGGTCGCAGTGATCCGCTTGGCACAGGATGGAGGCGTGAACCTGCCAACAGGCGGCTTCACGGCTCAACCCCAACCAGCCGAGACACCAGACAAAGGACACGTATGCGCCGCGTCTTCGGAACCGCCATGGCGGCCGTCGGCATCCTCGCCTTCCCACTCGCGCTCCCCGCCCAGGCGGCAGGGGGAGCCATCGTGATCAACGACAAGCCCTACCTCGACCTCGGCTGCATCAGGCTCCACGGCTCCTCGTCAAAGGTCCAGAACTACACCGACGTCATCATCGGCTTCTGGGCCGACTCGAAGTGCGAGCCGCACGAACGTCCCCAGGAGATCCTGAAGCCCGGGGCGACGGGCTACATCTCGAAGAACAGCCGTCTCGCGAGCGTCGGCTACTTTCGCGAACCCTGAGACTGAAGGAAGGGGCCGACGACGGCCGCTCTTCGCGGCGGCCTCTTTTCGGCCCTTTCCGAGCACGGTCATGTCCCGGATTCATCATCGCCCCACCCGCCCAGGCCGGCGTCCGAAGAGGACCTGGGACGGGTGGTCGCCATGGACTCCACCGGCGTAGGTGCCCCGTCAGCATGCCGCCGGGGCCGCAGAAGGGACCCCGCCCGGCGCGCCCCCTCACCCCTTGCTGACCGCCACCAGAATCTCCGGCAGCCGCCGCGCCACCCGGGGTGCCGCGAGCCGCAGGCCCAGCTCCGCGATGCCGGTGCCGTAGACCGCGCCGACCGGCAGCAGCAGCCACAACAGGTGGTGCAGGCCGGCGACATGGAGCCAGATGGTCAGCGCCAGCAGCGGTGCGCACAGTACGGAGCCGATCAGAAGCCCGCCGAAGAGGCTGAACCACGCGATCGCGCCCTGCCCCGGTGCGACGTTCTTGTTGCCCTCCGAGGGGATCGAGTACGGGAAGAGCGCCGACGACAGCGCGCCGGTGGCCAGCAGGGCGCCCAGCACGGCCAGCGAGAGCCCGTACACCTCCAGGAAGTCCGACCACGGCCCGATGAACGCCGCGGCGCCGACGACGACCAGCGTGACGAACGGAACGGCCACCATCGCCAGCGTCAGCGCACGGGCCCGCAGCTCCTGATAGGCGTCCCGTGGGGTGGCGATCGTCGAGGCGACCATCCAGAACGCCGAGGTGTCCTGCCCGAACTGGTTGTACATCTGCATCCCGAGCAGGGCGGAGGCCGAGAACGCGGTGTAGATGCTGCCGTTGCCCTGTACGGACGAGACGACCGGCACCAGCAGGCCGACGCCGAGCGCGGTCGCCCACGCCATCTTCGACTTGGGGTCGCGCCAGGCGTAGCGCAGCGTACGGAGCATGACCGTGCCGGTACGTCCGTCCGGCAGCAGGCGCGCGAGCCCCCGCTCGCCGTTGCCGCCCCGGCGCGCGCTGTCCTTCTCCACCGCCTGGAGGGTGGAGGAATCCGGGGACGTCATCAGGGCGGTCAGGGTGCGCTGCCACCACCACAGCAGCAGGACCAGTGCCAGTGCCGTCAGTGCCAGCCCGGCCGCTGCCCGTCCGTACGCCCCGTGGCCGGCGTCCTCGACGGCGCTGACCGCCGAGGCCGGTGGCACCCAGCGCAGCACGTTCCCCAGCGGCTCCAGTACGGACAGACCGTCCGGCCGCCCCAGCTTCTGGGCGGCGATATTGACGCCCTGCGAACCGATCGCGATGAACAGGCCGCTCAGTACGGCCAGATCCCGGCCGCGGCGGCTGGTCAGCAGCCGCACCGAGGCGGTGGCCACCGCGCGCGCCAGCGACACGCATACCAACACCACCAGAACGACCGCCAGTACGCCGACGACCGTGGCGGCCGTCCCGTGCGCGACCGCGATCACCGAGCCGGTGATCAGCGCCAGGGTGACCACCGGGCCGATGCCGACGAGCGAGGCCACCAGCAGCGAGACGATCAGCGGGCGCGGCCGCAGCGGCAGCATCACCAGCCGGGTCGGGTCCAGCGTCTCGTCACCCGTGGGGAAGAACAGCGGCATCACCGCCCAGCCCAGGGTGAGGATCCCGGTGAGCAGGACGACCAGCGCGCCGACGTGATCATTGCCGCGCAGCGCGATCAGCCCCAGCACGGCACCGGCGGCGAACAGCAGGCCGACGATGACGGAGGCGATATACGCCAGCGTGCGCCCGGTCGACTGGCGCAGCCCGTTGCGCAGCAGCGACAGCTTCAGCCGTACGAAGACGGCGGTCGGGGAGGGTACGGCGGCCGGACGCGGGGCCACCGCGGCGGATTCGGTGCTCATCGGGCGCCGCCACCGCCCAGCCAGTCCAGGCTCTGCCCCGCGCCGCGGTCGTTCGCGCCGACGAGCTCCAGGAAGGCGTCCTGCAGCGAGGGCGCCGCGCCGCGCACCTGCGCGATCGGGCCGTCCGCACGGATCCGCCCGGCAGCCATCACCGCGACCCAGTCGCACAGCGACTCGACCAGCTCCATCACATGGCTGGAGAAGATCACGGTCGCGCCGGAGGCGGTGTAGCGCTCCAGTACGCCGCGGATGGTCTGCGCCGACACCGGGTCGACGCCCTCGAAGGGCTCGTCGAGAAAGAGGATCTCGGGGTTGTGCAGCAGCGCCGCGGCCAGCCCGATCTTCTTGCGCATACCGGTCGAGTAGTCCACGACAAGCTTGTGCTGCGAACCCGACAGATCGAGCACGTCCAGCAGCTGCCCGGCCCGCTTGTCGACCTCGTCGCCCGGCAGGCCGCGCAACCGCCCTATATAGCCGAGGAGTTCACGGCCCGACAGCCGCTCGAAGAGCCGCAGCCCCTCGGGCAGTACGCCGATCCGGGACTTGACGGCCACCGGGTCGCGCCAGACGTCGTGCCCGCCGATCTCGACCAGCCCGGAGTCCGGCCGCAGCAGGCCGGTCACCATGGACAGGGTGGTGGTCTTGCCCGCGCCATTGGGGCCGACCAGTCCGATGAAGCGGCCCGCGGGCAGCGTCAGGTCGATGCCATTGACGGCGATCTGCTCGCCGAACTTCTTCCACAGCCCCTGGATACGTACGGCGGGCGGGCCCGCCGCGGCACCATCGGGGGCCGCGGCCGGCCCGTCCACGGAAGCGGCTGATGCGCGCTCCGGCGGTGCCGACTCGGCCCGCTCTTCGTTCTGTTCCGGTTCGTTTGCCACCGGTCCTGCCCTTCGACGTCCCCGCAGGGGCCGTCCTGACCCCCGTCCGGCATCCCACGATACGGCGGGTGCCGGACGGCGCCGGGCGGTGCACCCCCTCGGTGACGAGCGGGAAGGCCCGGCCCGGTCTCAGCGTGCCCGGGCGGCCACCGCGTCCCGCGCGCAGGCGTACGCGAGCGGGCTGATCAGCTCCTCCGCGTCCGGCAGCCAGCGGTTGGTGGCGGTGGGGCGGCGCGCCCACTGCACCGAGCCGTGCGCGCCCACCCGGGTCGGCGGGGCGGCGATGTACTCGCCCTCGCCGCGGCAGATCAGATCGAGGGCGGCCGGCGCCCAGCCCAGGCCCCGTACGAGAACAGGGACCTTCACCGAGGCGCCGGGGAGGACGAGGAAGAGCATCCGGCGGTCGGGGGTGCGGGTGACCGGGCCGAGCGCCAGCCCCATCCGCTCCATACGGGCCAGCGCCAGGCAGCCGGCGGTCTCGGGCACATCGAGCGCCTCGAACGTCCGGCCCGTCGGCAGCAGGATGGAGGACCGCGGATGCTTGCTCCACATACGGCGGACGGCGGTCGCGCTGCCGGTGGCCTGGCCGGCCCAGCCGGGCGCGATGGGGTGCGCGCCGGGCGCAGTGCAGTCGGCGGCGTTGCACGAGCAGCGCTGTGTCTCGCCGTCGTGCTCCAGCCATGCGCCGGGGAACACGTCCCAGTGCCGTTCTTCCGCGTAACGCACCGCAGTTTCGAGCAGCTGCTCGCCGCGCTGCTTGGGGATCTGCGGGGCTCCTGTGACTTTGATGGTCTCTTCCACGCAGATGACAACTCCCCTTGTGACCAAGGGTTACGGCCGAATGGATGACGTCCCCGGCGCATCGTTCTCGCACGTGGGGCGCATGGGTGCACCGGTGGGGGCGCGTATGCGGGTGGGGCCCTGCGAGCGGGTAGCCACCTGCGTGACGGGCGGAGAGGCCGCCCGGCGGCAGGCCGCGGTGCATCGAGGGGGAGCCCTGCACGGCGGCGCCGCGATCGTGCACGGGCACCGCCGCACCCTCGCTTCTCGTGGCCACTTCTCGTGAACGAGCGCGCCGCACGAAGATGCACCGGATATCGCCCAAATCGCTCACATCTGTGCATCCACTGCAAAGCGCGTATCGCTCCGATCCCTCGTATTGCACGTATCAAGGATCTCTCGGATATCCGGGATATCCGCGGGGAATTGATCGCGAGGAACGGCGTTCGACGGTGAACGCGCAGCAGTACTCAGGGGGTACAAGCATGGCCGCCAGGCCACTCGTCGCAAGGCAGCCCAACGAACGGCTGCAGGCGCTGATCCAGGAAGCCGCCTGTTCCAACGCGGGGCTCGCCCGCCGCGTCAACATGTGCGGTGCGGAACACGGTCTCGACCTGCGTTACGACAAGACCTCCGTGGCCAGATGGCTGCGCGGACAACAGCCACGCGGCCGCGCCCCGGCCGTCATCGCGGAGGCGCTGGGGCGGAAGCTGGGGCGTACGGTCACCATCGACGAGATCGGGATGGCCGACGGCAAGAACCTCGCGTCCGGGGTGGGGCTGCAGTTCTCGCCGACCGTCCTCGGGGCCATCGAGCAGGTCTGTGAGCTGTGGCGCAGCGATGTCGGACGGCGCGACTTCCTCAGCGGCTCCACGGTCGCGGCCTCGGCGCTGGTGGAGCCCAGTCGCGACTGGCTGATCACCGGCGCGGACACCCAGGTCGCCCGGAACGCCGGCGCCCGGGTCGGGATCTCGGACGTCGAGGCGGTACGCGCCATGACCTCGGCGCTCAGCGAGCTCGACCACCGCTTCGGCGCCGGCCATGTCAGACCGGTCGTCGTGCACTACCTCAACAGCGTCGTCTCGGGGCTGCTCGCGGGCTCGTACCGCGAGTCGGTCGGGCGTGAACTCTTCGCGGCCGTCGCCCGGTTGACGGAGCTGGGCGGCTATATGGCCGTCGACACCGGTCAGCCAGGCCTCGCGCAGCGCTACTACATCCAGGCGCTGCGGCTGGCCCAGGCCGCCGGTGACCGCGGCTACGGCGGCTACGTACTCGCCGCGAGCATGAGCCATCTCGCCGCCTCGCTCGGCAACCCGCGGGAGATCGCCCAACTCGCCCGCGCCGCACAGGAAGGCGCCCGCGGACATGTCACCCCACGGGCCGAGGCGATGTTCTGCGCGGCGGAGGCGCGCGGGCACGCCCTGATGGGCGACGGCCGCGCCTTCCAGGTGGTGGCCGGACGGGCGGTCGCGGCGATGGAGCGCGCCGAGGCGGCCCTCGACGCGGGCGACGACCCGGTCTGGATCGCCCACTTCGACCAGGCGTATCTGGCCGATGAACTCGCCCACTGCCACCGGGACTTGGGGCAGCCGGTGCCCGCCGGCCAGCGCGCGCAGGAGGCGCTGGACGGGCATCCGGAGAACCGGGCGCGGCGGCGCGCCATCGGTCTGCTGCTGCTGGCCGGCGCCCAGGTGCAGCAGCGCGAGGTCGAGCAGGCCTGCCATACGGGCACCCAGGCGGTGGAGCTGCTGGGCGGGCTGCGCTCGGACCGGGGCACGGAGTATCTGGAGGACTTTCAGCTGCGTTTGGAGCCATATCGGGAGGAACCGGTGGTAAGGGAGTTCAGTGCGCGGCTGGAGCTGCGGGTCGCCGTGGCGTGACTCACGCCGCAGGCAGGGGCGCCGACTGCTTTGTCGTACGGCGTCGGGTTTGTCGCACCGCACCGGGCGGGCCGGTGACCATGGCCCGCCCGGTGCGTTCAGGGGGCGGGCGGGGGTGGTGACCTGGGGACGTGGTCGAACGTTGCTGCGAACCGGTAGCGTGCAGCCGACGATTCCGTAGGTCTGCACGTTGGTAGGAGTCACGGTGACGCAGAGCGGACAGGGCCACGACCCGCAGGATTCTGCGGCCGGTCCCGCGCGAGAGGGCATTGTGCTGCCCTCCAACGGCGGCGACCCGTGGGTGCCCGACCAGCAGGCCGCGCCGCCGGCCGGCCAGCCCTGGGGCCAGCCCTGGGGACCGGGCCAGCAGGGCGCCCCCCAGCAGCCGTACGGGCAGCCGCCCGCCCAGGGCCAGCCGCCCGCCCAGCAGCAGGGTTACGGCCAGGGACAGCCGCAGGGGTACGCCCCCCAGGGGCAGCCGCCGGTGCCGCCCGTGCCGCCGTCGATGCCGCAGCAGGCGCCCCAGCACGGCGCCGCACCGCTGCCGCCGGCCGGCTCGGAGGCCGAGGCGACGGCGCTCATCCCCTACGGCGCGCAGCCCGGCCAGGGCGCACCCGGCGCGCTGCCGCCCGAGGGGCAGTCCTACGGAGCCGCAGCCGGAGCGCAGCAGCCGTACGGCCAGCAGGCCCAGCAGCCCCCGCAGGCCCAGCCCCCGCAGCACCAGCAGTCCCCGCAGCAGTACGGACAGCAGCAGTACGGGCAGCAGCCCCAGGGCCCGTCCGGGGAGCTGGTCCGGGCGACCCCGCAGACCGCTGCGCCGCTGCCGCCCGCCGCGGGCGACGCCGAGGCCACCACGCTGATCCCCCCCTTCGACGCACAGCCCGGCGGCCCCGGTGCCGCGCCGCTGCCCCCCGAGGCGGCCGCGCGGCCCGAGACGCCCGACGAGTCCACCACCATGCTGCGCGCGATCAAGCCGGGGCAGGCCAATCCGCAGGGCCGGCCGATGCCGCAGTCCGGGCCGATGCCCGGCACCCACGCCGCGGGCGACGCCGAGGCCACCCAGCTCATCGCGCCGGTGGGCGGCGGTGTGCCGTCCCCGCCGCCCGGCGCGCCGTTCGGGATCCGCCCGGGTGTGCCCGGCGACCGCCCCACGCCCGCCGAGTTCGACGGCCTGTTCCGTGCCGGGCCGGCCGCGCCGGGCCAGCCGGGCGCACCGGACGCCACCGCACAGCTGCCCCGCTTCGAGGACCCGGGCCGCCCCCCGTACGGCGGGCAGGCGCAGGGCCAGGGCTACGGCCAGCAGTTCCCGCCCGGCGGCGGCCACGACCAGCAGGCCCCCTCCTACGACTCCTATGACGACGACGGCGGGCGCCGGCGGCGGCTCCCCCCGGCCGCGATCATCGGCATCATCGTCGTGGCGCTCGCGGGCGCCGGCCTCGGCCTCGGCTGGGCGCTGAGCGGCGGCAGCAGCGAGGACAACGCGAAGAAGCCGGACTCCGGCAGTGGCGCGACGAAGGCGGCCAAGGAGTCGACGAAGCCGAAGCCGACCACCGACCCGGCCGAGGCCCAGGCCAAGGGCCTGGACGCGCTGCTGGGCGACAGCAACAACAGCCGCTCCTCGGTGATCAGTGCCGTCAACAGCATCAAGTCCTGCGACAACCTCGGCGGCGCGGCCAAGGATCTGCGCGCCGCGGCCGGGCAGCGCAACGACCTGGTGAAGCGGTTGCAGCAGCTGCCCGTCGACAAGATCCCGAACAATGCCCAACTGACCGCGGCGCTGACCAAGGCCTGGCAGTCCTCGGCCGCCGCGGACAACCACTACGCGGCGTGGGCCGGCCAGGTCGGCGGCAAGAAGGGCTGCCACAAGGGCAAGGCCCGGCTCACCAGGCAGACCGCCCAGGGCAATACGGCCAGCGGTCAGGCGACGCTGGCCAAGAAGCAGGCGGCACAGATCTGGAACCCGCTCGCCCAGAAGTACGGGCTGACGGAGCGTCGTCCCGAGCAGCTCTGAGCCGGAGCCGGGCCAGGAGCATGCGGAGGGGCCGGGCGGCGACGGGCCGCCCCGCCCCGCTCAGCCGTCCGTGTGCCGGCGCTCCAGGGTCTTGGTGACGTTCACAAAGCCGTCCTGGGCGGCGACCAACTCACCGTTCCGTACGACCTGGTAGGTCACCGTCCCGTTCACTATGCGCGGGAAGTCCTGGACGGCGAGCATGTCGTCCTCGCGCCAGCGCAGCTTCGGGGTGAGCCCGCCGGTGTCGATGGCACGGTCACCGCGGTCCAGCGCCGCCTGCAGTTCGTGCGAGGTGATGTCCTCGACCCCCGCCTCGTCGAGCTGCTCGATCAGGGCCCGCAGCACGGTGTAGGCGATCCAGGTCGTCTGGACGCCCTGGTCGGCCGGGTCGATGCGGTTGTCGTCGAAGGCGAAGTCGTTGATGACCTTGCGCATCGGCTTCCAGCGGGAATCATCCGCGACCGGGTACCAGCCGGTGATCTCCGCGCCTTCCAGCGGCCCGGACCTGCCGCCCGTACGGGTCACCAGTGACTGGCCCACGCTGCCGAGGACGGAGGCGACCCGCACCTTGGGGCTGTCCTCCTGGAGCCGCCGGAACGAGTCGAAGAAGGCATCCGTGTGGTCGCCGAGGGACGCGGTGACACAGGAGCCGGCCGCCTTGCCGCCGGCCTTCGCCGTGCCGTAGACGGCCGGGTCGGCGCCCACCGCGTCCAGGGCGCGGGTCACCTGCGGCGTGTAGTCGGTGCCGTCCTCGGGCGCCTTGACGTCCTTGGCCGGGCGCCGACTGCCGTTCTGCAGACCGGAGTTGAGGAGAGAGGGCATCTGGTCGCCCTGGATGGTGTCCGGGCGGACCAGCGCGACGCTCGTGCAGTCGCCCGCCAACTGGCGGCCGTTCCCGGCGAGCAGGGACGCCTGGCCGCCGTTGACCGGATAGGACAGCGGGCTCTGGAACTCCTCGTCGGAGGCGCCGTAACCACCGATGAAGGGGATGCCCTTGACCTCCAGCGGCGACATGAACGAGCGGCCGAACTGGCTGTACGAGCCGACGACGGCGACCGCGCCCTTGTCCACCGCACGCTGGGCGCACTGCGCGGCGGCCACCGAGTCGTTGCGTTCGTTGCAGGTCAGCACCCTCAGGCGGTGGCCGCCGATGCCGCCCCGGGAGTTGACCCAGCGGGCGTACGCCTGCGCCATGGCCGGCATACCCGGCATATTGGTCGCCTTGGTGTCCTCGGGGGCCCAGGTCATCACCGTGACCGGCTCCTTCTCCCCGGAATCCCCCGAACCGGGGAGGGAGCCGCAGGCCGAGAGCAGTGACGCTATGGCCGCCCCGCATGCCACCGCCGAGGCGATCGCGACCGCGGGAGCACGTTTGATGGGGCGGGGGGAGGAGCGTCGCCGACCGGTCATGGCACAGCAGCCTTCCGTCTTGCCCGGAACGGGCGAGTGACGTCGGGGTAACGGATGGTGACGTGGCAGTGAACTCCGGGGGGCCGCACGAGATCATCCGCGAGGAACGTACGATCGAATACTGTGCAAGGTTCGGAGAAGTCTTCCCGTCGCGGCCGCCGCTCGACCACCATGGGCGGCATGCCACTCAATGACATGCCGTGGTGGCGCTGGCGCAGCAATGTGCGCTCCGCGCTGCACATGCTCTCCGACCCCGCCTTCCAGCAGGAGACCTGGCTGGCCGGCCGGCCCGGATACGGAGATGTCACCGACGCCGTCTACCGGCTCGTCGAGGACACCTGGCTGGACAACTGGTCCGCCGACAAATACATCGGCACGATCTTCCGGGACGCCGAGGAAGCACAGCTCGTCGATGCCGCCGTTCTGCGGGTGCTGCGGATCATGCACCAGGTCGGCCCGGACGCCCCGGTCGCCGCGTACATGGAGCACCAGGGCTGGCCGGACGCCGTACGGGCGGCCCGTGAGGCCCATGTGCGGATGACGACGGCGGACGGCGAGGACCCCGACGCAGTGCCCCGCTCGCTGGAGGTGCTGGCCATCATGACCGGGGGACCGGACACCCGGGGCTGACCTGCTCTGAAGGTGTGCGACCCTATGAGGTCATGAACGAGTCGCAGCCCACCCAGCCCGGTCAGCACGATCGCAACGGTCAGAACGATCAGTACGTCCTCACCCTGTCCTGCCCGGACAAGCAGGGGATCGTGCACGCCGTGTCCAGCTACCTCTTCATCACCGGCTGCAACATCGAGGACAGCCAGCAGTTCGGCGACCGGGACACCAAGCTGTTCTTCATGCGGGTCCACTTCACCGCGGACACCTCGGTGAGCGTCGACAAGCTGCGGGCCAGCTTCGCGGCGGTGGGCGACTCCTTCGGTATGGACTGGCAGATCCACCGGGCCGACGAGAAGATGCGCGTCGTCCTGATGGTGTCCAAGTTCGGGCACTGCCTCAACGACCTGCTCTTCCGCTACCGGATCGGCGCGCTGCCGATCGAGATCGCCGCCGTGGTCTCCAACCACACCGACTTCGCCGAGCTGGTCGGCTCGTACGACATCCCCTTCCACCACATTCCGGTCACCCGGGACACCAAGGCCCAGGCCGAGGCCCAGCTGCTGGAGCTGGTGGAGGCGGAGAACGTCGAGCTGGTGGTTCTCGCCCGCTATATGCAGGTGCTCTCCGACGATCTGTGCAAGGCGCTGTCCGGCCGGATCATCAACATCCACCACTCCTTCCTGCCGAGCTTCAAGGGCGCCAAGCCCTACCACCAGGCGCATGCCCGCGGAGTGAAGCTCATCGGCGCCACCGCGCACTATGTGACCGCGGACCTCGACGAGGGCCCGATCATCGAGCAGGAGGTCGAGCGCGTCGGCCATGAGGTCACGCCGGACCAGCTCGTGGCGATCGGCCGGGATGTCGAGTGCCAGGCCCTGGCACGCGCCGTGAAGTGGCACAGCGAGCGCCGGGTGCTGCTCAACGGAAGCCGCACGGTCGTCTTCGCGTAAGGCCCGCGCCGATCCCGCCGCCGGCCGCGGTCAGATGCGGGAGAGCGACGCGGTCGCGAAGAGCACATCGCGGATCGCGTCGCGTTCGCCGTGCTGGCCCGCGGCGGCCTCCTCCGGCGAGATGTGGCCGGCGGCCAGCTGGCAGAACTCGGCGCTGTCCAGGGCGATATGCGCGACGGTGCGGTCCGGTGTGCCGAGGGCGGCCGGCGAGTCCAGCGCTATGTACCAATGGCCACCGCCGTTGCCCTCGACCTCCAGATGGAGCGTACGGCCCGGGGCGCCCGCCTCGACCAGCCGCTGCGGCGGCGAGGCGAGCCCGGCCCGCCGGCGGTCGGCCAGCGCGCTGGGCAGCAGCCGCGCGGCGAGGTCGACCATCCGGTGGAGATGCCCGGCGGCCGGGGCCTCGTACGGATAGTCCACGGCCTCCGCGATATCGCCGGCGTGCACCCAGCACTCGAAGGCCCGGTCCAGGAACGAGTCGCGCAGCGCGAGACTGAAGTCGCCGTACGGCACGGAGAGTTCGGCGACCTTGCCGCCGGCGAACGACACCTGTCTTATCAGCGCGTAGCTCTGGTCGCGCCACGGTCCGTGTGTGGTGAGCGGGCTCTCCTCCTCGTCCGCGGCGCGCCACAGGGTCTCCGTGCGGATGAGGGGGTTCGGGGTACCCGGCGGGGCGGCGGTGCCGAGCGGGTCGGGCAGTCCGAGCGCCGTCGCGACCAGGCCGTCCACCGCCATCAGATGGCCCATGACGCCGGCGACGGTGGTCTCCCGCTCGACCGGGCGCTCGCCCTCGAACCAGCGCAGCCGCACCGGAGCGCGCCACTCCGCCTCGCCCATGTCGCGCAGCAGCGCATCCAGTTTGGCGGTCTCCGCGTCGTACGGAGCCGCCCACTCGGGCACCGGGATACGGGCCGGACGGCGGCCGAGGCAGCCCTCCAGCACGCGGGAGCGCAACAGCGGATCAAGATCGAGGCTGTCGGCGGGGTGCAGCAGACCGACGGCGCCGCGCAGCCGCAGCGCCTCGTCCGCGCAGGAGGCGCAGTCCGTCAGATGCTCCTCGACGGCGGCCGTCTCCTCGGCCGAGCAGGCCGACAGCGCCCAGGCGCCGAGCAGTGACTTGAGGATCCGGTGCGGCGGGGCGGGAGCCGGCAGGGGGAGCGGGGCGGTGGCGGGGGCGGTCACGGGCTCGGCTTCCGGTTCGCGCGGGGAGTCGACTGCGCCTGAACCGCTCGACGGATCGCAGACGGGTGCCGGAGGGGCATCCGGGAGTGGGCCGTGGTCCTCGGCCGCGGAGCGCGGAGACGGTATCCGCGGCCGTTCACCGGGGCCGCCGGGCAGCTCGCGGCCGTCCCACTTGTCGGGGCCGTTCACAGCGTCCGTCCGTGGCCCGGGCCGGGCGGTGCGGCGGACCCCGGGCCGGAGTGGTGCGCATGGGGCGGGCGCGGTCCACGAGGGGCGTGCGGCGCCTGTGACGTATGGGGCGCCGCAGGGGTGGCGCGCACCGCGCTCGACGCGTACGTGGTGCGGTGGGTGGGCGGCAGGGCCTGGTGGTTGTGGGCGGTGGACAGCAGTTGCAGGCCCAGGCGCAGCCGGCGCCGGGCCTCGTCCTCGGTGACGCCGAGGTCGGCGGCGGTCTGGCGGTAGTCCCGGCGCTGGAAGTACGCCAACTCCAGTGCGGCCCGCAGGGGCGCGGGCATGGACGTGACGATGTAGTCGGCGCGGGCGGCGGTGGAGGCTTCGAGGATCTTCTGCTCCATCTCGGCGGGCGCCGGGGCGTTTGCCCCACTGTCGCGCGCCGAGGCGGCCTCGGTCTGGCGCAGCCGCTGGACGGCCTGATGACGGGTGATGCCGGCGACCCAGGAGCGCAGCGGGCCCTGCTTGGGGTCGTAGGAATCCGGGTGTTCCCAGATGTAGCTGAACACTTCGCGGGTGATGCGGTCGGCGGCGTCCTCGTCGTCCAGGACGCGGTAGGCGAGGCTGTGCACGAGCGAGGCGAAGCGGTCGTAGAGCTCACCGAGCGCGGCCGCCTCGCCGTGGGCGAGCCGCTGTTGCATCCGCCTGTCCCACCGCGGTGGCGCGTCGTGTCCCATGGGACCTCCATCCCTGCCCGTCGCCTTCGGGCTCACACCTCAGCAGTCACTCCTGCACACCCTCATGCCCAGATTCGTGCACCCGGCCACAGAACCCGCCGTGCCATCGAATGTAATGCGCGGGTCCGACAACGGACGCTCCTTTGCGGCAAACCGCGCCCTGGGAGGGATGCGGATGGTAAGGGCTGACGGCGAAACGCCCGTTGTGTGGCCGGTCGTACGGTGGTCGGAGTCATCGCTTTGTGGTGGTAATGCCCGATCGAAACGGATCAATGCGGATCATTCGTGTCCGTATGAGGCGATGTGTTATCCGTGTGTGACCAGGTGTCGGCGAAAAGCTGCCGCCTCCTGGGCATAGCCTTGGTCGGGAACGGCCTGTTGCGGCAAGGATGCGCCAAGGATTCGGAAGAGTTTCAGGGGATCGAGGCCGGGCAGTCGAGCCGGGGAAGGATGGGTTCCGGGTGCAACCGGACACATCCGGTCCGAAAGCGAGCGAAAGGCTTCGAGCGCGTGTCGTTGAAGGTGGCAGAGGACGAACAGGGCCCCTGGGCCGTACTCCAGGTCTCCGGCGAAATGGACCTGGTCACGTCGCCTGCGGTGCGCCAGCATGTGCACGATGCGGTGGCCGACGGCCGGAGATCGCTCGTACTTGACCTCTCCGAGGTCCGGTTCTGCGATTCCAGTGGCGTCGGCGTGCTGATTGCCGCCCGCCGGCTGATGCGCTCCTGTCAGGGGCGGCTGCGGCTGATCCTCCCCGCGCAGGGCGCCGTCGACGGCTCGCACGTCAACCGGGTGCTGGCCGCACTGGGCGTACGCAGGCTCTTCGAGGTCTACCCGGACCTGCACACCGCCGTCGACGAGGCCGCGGCCCCGCTCTCCGCCTGACGCGGCCGGGACGCACCAGAGGTGCGCCCCTCCCGCGCCGTGCGCCTGCCCCGCCCGTCCTATCCCGCTCCGTACGGGAATTCGGCCCGTACGACGAAGCCGCCGTCGGAGGTGTGCCGCGCCTCCAGCGTCCCGCCGAGGCTCTGCGCGCGCTCGCGCAGCCCCACCAGACCGTGGCCGCCCCCGGGAAGCGCGGGAGCCGTCGCCGTCGCGTCGGGCGGCCCGTTACGTATCTCCACCCGCAGCCCCTGCGCCGCACGGCCCGCATCCGCACCGCCCGTATCCGCACGGCCCGCATCCGCACCGCCCGCCGGACCCGTCCGCGCACCGCGCTCCCCGCCGACCGTGTCCACCGTGTCCACCGTGTCCACCGGATCGACCCGCACCCGCACCCGCGCCCCCGGCGCGTGCTTACGGACGTTGGTCAGCGCCTCCTGGACCGTGCGGAAGGCGGCCCGCTCCACGGTCTTCGCGCCGCTCGCACCGGCCACCACACCGCGCTCGTACGTCACATCCAGCGCACTCATCTCGATCAGCCGCGGCAGCTCCTCCAGGTCCGGCTGGGGCGCCAGACCACGCGCCTCCGCCGCCTCGCCGCCGTCCGCCCGCAGCACGCCGACCATGTGCCGCAGCTCCTCCAGCGTCCGCACGGACAGTTCGCGAATCGTCCTGGCACCCGCGCGCGCCGCCTCGTCGGCCGTACTGACCTGCACCGCCCCCGCCTGCAGGCTGATCAGGCTGACCTGATGGGCCACCACGTCATGCATCTCGCGGGCGAGCCGGGCGCGTTCGGTGGTCTTGACCCGGTCCGCCAGCAGCCGGTCCTCGCGGCGCAGGCTGCGGGTCAGGTCCTCCACGCGGGAGGCGAGTTCCCGGCGGGTGCGCACCAGCAGGCCCAGGGCGATCGGCGCGGCCGAGGTGACACAGGCGTCGATCAGCACCAGGGTGTTCTCGCGGTACGCGGTGAGCTCGAAGTCGGACATCGGATACGGGAAGAAGTGCGCGGCGATCAGCAGCACCGCACAGATGCCCAGCCGCGCCCGCCCGGGCCGTCGCGCCGCCAGCGTGTAGAGCCCGATCATCGGCGCGAACCAGATGTAGCCGATGTACAGGCCGGGGAGGGTGAACAGGAAGACCAGCAGCGGGAAGCGTCGGCGCAGCAGCAGAGCCGTCGCGGCGACCACCGAAACTCCCAGCTCCAGGGCGAGTTCCAGCCCGTTGACCAGCACCGCGTCGGCGATCGCCAGCAGCACCGGCACCACCACCGGAGCGACCTTGCGCAACCACCGCCCCAACGCCCCGCGCTCCAGCGCCCGCCACGCCACAGCCCCGCGCGCCACCACATTCTCCGCGAGCGCCCGCGGACGCCCCCGTCCGCCGCCGGCCCTCACCACGCCCCCCGAGGATCGCCCGCCACCAGGCCCGCACGATCGGCGACGATGGCCGCCTGAATGCGATTGATACCGCCCAATTTGCCCAGCAGGGCGCGTACATGGTCCTTGACCGTACTGGGGGCCAGCCCCATCCGGTCGGCTATCTGGGCATTGCCCAGGCCCTCGCCGAGCAGGGCGAGCACCTGCGACTCGCGCGGCGTCAGACCGCTGACCGCCCGTGCGGCCGCCGCCTGGTCCTCGGCCGTGAGATAGCCGCCTATCACCGCACGGGTCACGCCCGGATCCAGCACACTGCCGCCCGCCGCCAACGTCCGTACGGCCCGTACCAGCTGCTCCGGATCGGAGTCCTTGAGCAGAAACCCGGCCGCGCCCTCGCGCAGCGCCGCGGTCAGATACTCCTGGGCGTCGAACGTGGTCAGCATCGCCACGGCCGGCGGATCCGGGGCGGCGCGCAGCCGGCGCAGTACGGTCAGCCCGTCCACGTCCGGCATCCGGATGTCGAGCAGTACGACCTCGGCCGCGCACCCCAACACGGTCTCCACGGCCTCGGCGCCACTGCAGTCCGCGACCATCTCGATGTCCGGGGCGGTCCCCAGAATCATCCGCAGTCCCGATCTGACCAGCCGCTCGTCGTCCACCACAGCGACACGGATCACCGGCCGCCCCTTTCTCCTACGCACCCGTTCGAGCCCGCGGAACCGCCCGGCGCTGCGCGACTCCGCCCCCTGTCACCCGGCCCCGCCCTGCGACGGACCCGCACCCCCGCCGAGCGGCGGGGGTGATCCCGCGACCTCTGGAGGATGCCGTGGGGAGGCCCCCACGGGCAGAGTTGTCCACATGCTGCACCACTGAAGAGGCCACAAGCCCAGGACGCGTTGCAGTTCACATCGGCGGCCGCCGCGACCCCCACACGCGGCGGCCGCCTTTGGCGTGCGGGGGCGGTTCGGAGGGGGATCTCCCCCGCACCGCCAAAGCCCGGCCCAGGGGCCCCTGCTCGGCGCCCGCCTCCTCGCGCGGAGCGTCGTCCCCCAGCCGCCCGCCCCGGCTCTTTGCGACCCGTACGGCATCCCGTAGCGCCGCGCTGAGCTGCACCGACAAAAACCGCAACTGCCGCGCGTCCGCCTTCGGGTCGTCGATCAGGGCCCGGGCATGCGCCAGCAGCCCCACGCCCATGCTGAGCTGAAGCGCCTCGACTTCGTCGGCGTACCGGGAGACGTAGCCGCCGTCGCGATCCGTGAGCAGATAGCAGGGCTGGTCATCGGGACCGGTCCAGGGCAGCAGCCGGACGCCGGCGGGAGTACTGTGCGGCACGTCGACCTGCTTTCGTCAGGTAGGCCATGCCCCCGGACCGTTCGTAGCGGCTGCGGGGGTCCGTCGTTCTCGACGGACCCGCAACGCTAGGCAGGAGTGGACAGCGCGAACAGTGACGCCCTGTGCCACTTCGGGGGTGCGCTAGGACGCCGCGTCCTACCCGTCGAGGTCGAGCCGGTCGGCGAGTTCGATGAGGGGTGAGGTGCGGCGCCTTTCGCGGCCGCGGAGGTCGGCCACGAGGCGGCGGCTGGTGGAGTGGTAGCGCATCCATTCCGGGGCGGTGCGCTCGGCGGAGAGCAGGGCGTGCAGCGCGCCGTCGTCCCTGTGCAGGTCGGCGAGGGCCAGGGCCCGGTCCACATGGAACCGCGCACGCCACGTGGGGGGCAGCGCATACAGCTCCGGGACGGTGCGCGCAGTGCGCAGGGCCTCCGCACTCTCCGTCATCTCCACCAGAAAGTTGACCTTGGCCACGCCTACGTTGGTCGGGCCGAACGGCGTCGCGTAGTCGAGTCGGTCCGTGCCGATCCTGGCCGCCGCCGCGCTTGCCATGGTGAGCAGCTCACGCACCGTGTCCTGCCGTTCCCGGCGGACCGCGGCAGTTGCCGCGCGGAGCAGCAGGATCCCCCACAGCGCCAGTTCGAGGGGCTGGGAGCGAAATCCGGGTTCGATGCGGTCGGCGGCGGTCAGCGCCACCTGCTCGGCATCGGCCAGCCGCCCCTGTTTGGTGAGGACCCACGCAAGGCTGGAGAAGCCCACGGTCTCCAGGTGGGGGTCGTCTCCCATGGCCGCCGCCGCCATCGACCGTTCGAGGGCGGTGAATGCGGCGTCCTCCTTGCCCAGCGCCGTCAGCGTCGTCGCGGCGACCTGATAGGCCTCGGCCAGGACCGACTGGGCCGCGGCGGCCTCGCTCCCTGTGGTGGCGCGGGCCGCCGCCTTGGCATCCCTGATCAACTGCGGCAGCAGCGCCCCGATTTCCCCCATCCGTCCGTCGCGACGGATGCGCTCCGTCGAACGGAGGGAGGCCTGCAAGGCCGCGATGCCGGGCGGCTCCTCGGGGTCCGGGTCGTCGCCCAGCAGGTCGGACACCGGCGAGATGGCCTGCCGCAGCGCCAGGACGGACGGCTGCTCACCCTCGCTGCGCGCCTCGAAGGTGGCGGGCTGCCCGACGAGCACGGACGGCTCCACATCCAGGGCCCTGGCCAGCGCGTTGAGCGTGGACAGCCGAGCCGTCCGGCGTACGCCTTGTTCGAGTTTGCGGACGATATCGACGCACAGGCCCGCGCTCTCGGCGAGGCCTTCCTGCGTCAGCTTCCGGCGTGTACGCAGCCGGGCGATGCGATCACCGATGCCGGGTTCCTCGTGGAACAACTCCATGGCCACCCCCGCGAGAAGGACGTATCGACCACGCTACGCCCGTGTACGGCGGGGACGCAGGCACGCAGGTCGGCTCACTCGGAGGTGGGCCCCCCGGACCGCCGAGACCTACGCGCCCGCGTCAGCCGCGCTGCCCGCCGTTACGCCCCACCACGCGCCGTACGCAGCCCCTCCGCCCGCACCCCGCCATACGGACCGAACCCGCGGCCCGTTGCCAGTACGACCACCGACGTCATCGCCGCCAGGGCGTACGCCGTCGTCGCCATGGACAGCGCGCCCTCGGTCGTGTCGAAGGAGTGGTTGAAGGAGCCCGTCACGGTCAGCCAGACCACCGTGCGCACCGTCAGATACAGCTCCACCGCCGCGAACACCAGCAGTGCGCCCCGGACATCGCGTCGCCCGCGCAGGGCCAGCACCCCGAGGATCAGCAGTACGGTCACCGAGGCGGCGGTGGTGAACTCGGCGGACGCGGCCAGGTCGAGGGTGCCGAGCACGGAGCCGTCGACCACTCCGCGCAGATAGTTCCCCTTGTCCATCCCGGTCGTCATCAGATCGTGCACCGCCCAGCCCAGCCGGGCCAGGCCCATGAGCGTGAACAGCACGCCGCAGATACGGGAGGAGCGGCGCCACCAGCTCTCCGGGCCCCCGGCCCCCCGGCCGTCGTCGTGCCCCGTGCGGCTGTCGCGCCCGCCCGGTCGCCGTTCCGTCGCCGGCAGCATCACGGCCAGCACGACCAGCGCCACCACCAGCCCCAGCCCACGGGTGGCGAGCGTCCAGCCGCCCAGCGGGTCGTTGCTGTACTGGGCGCGGTAGGCGGCATCGAAGAGGCCCACCCCCTCCCGTACGGAGACGGCGAGCAGCAGGCACGCGGTCAGCAGGGCGGCGGAGCGCGCCACCCGCCGCTGCGCCAGCGCCAGCCCCGCGATCACCAGGAACGCGACCGTGAAGGACCATTCGTACGGGCCGAGCACCTGGTTGGCGGGCGAGGCGCCCGGGTTGAACAGCCCCTCCAGGAAGTCCCAGGTGCTGCCGTCGCCCTGGGCGATGCCGTAGACCGTCCATGCGAGCAGCGTGCCGGCGTAGAGCCCGAGGCACAGTGCGGTCGCGAGATAGGCGCCGCTGTGCTCCGCGGCGGCGCGGCCCGGGTCGGCGCCCGGTCGGACATCCACCGTTCCGCCGTCCTGCATCACCATGACCGACCCCCGCTCCGCCTGTCGCAGCCGCCGTACCGGCCCTTCCGGTACAGCAGCTCACTGTGTCAAGGACGGCTGGAGAGCCGGTGGAGTTCCACCCCGTGTGTCGTGCGGTCTTCTTCCGTTTGAAACCTCCCCCGCCTAACGGCGGGGGATTCCTGGCTCAGGTTGGCTGCGGGCCGGCGGCCCGTCAGCTCTTACACCATCAGCACCAGCCGGGTTGAGACCAGCCCGGACCAGCATCACGCGGGCGGAGTTCTTGTCCCTGGGCGAGACGGCTCCGCACGCAGTGCAGGCATAGGTTCGTTCCGAGAGAGGTAGTGCGTGCTTGGTTCTCGCTCCGCACTGCGCACAGTCCATGGTGGTGTGCGCGGGGTGCACGAGGCGGATGTCCCGCCCGTGCTTGCGGCCCATCTCGACAAGGGCCCGTTTGGTGGCGCTGATGGCCGCGTCGGCGGCCTTGCGTGCCATCGTGGTCTTGGCCAGGAATTTGGGGCGGAAGTCTTCCACCGCCATCTTGTCGTGGTCCCGGACCACCGTCTTGGCCCACTTGCGGGCCGTATCCTGCCGCTGGCGGGCCACCTTCTGGTGCAGCTTGGCCGTCTGCCGCTTGGCCTCGCGGTAGCCCTTCGAGGCGGCCTGCCCCTTCGGGGGCTTGCGGCGGGCCATCATGCGTTGATAGCAAGCGAGCTTCTGGGCCACGGTCTTGCCATGCTGGGCGTGGGGAAGGTCGTGGTCGTCGCTGGTGGTGGTCGCGGTCTCGCGTACGCCCCAGTCGATGCCGATCACACGGCCCGTGGTGGGAAGCTGTTCGGTCACCGCGGGCACGACGAACGACGCCCACCAGTGCCCGACGCTGTCCTGGTACACCCGCACCGACGAGGGGGGCTTGGGCAGCTGGCGCGACCACACCGGGCGTACGACGATCCCGCCCGCCAGATGCAGGCATCCGTCCTTGAGGCGGAAACCGCGCCGGGTGTAGTTCAGGGTCGGCCGCGCCTCGCGCTTCTTCTTCCACCTGGGCATACCGGCCCGCTGCCGCATCGGAAGCCGGTCCTTGATGTCCTTCAAGGCTTTGGCGCGGGACTTGCCGAAATCGCGTATGAGCTGCTGCTGCGGGACGCTGGATCCTTCCGCGAGCCACGGCGTCGCCCTGCGGGCCTCGGTCAGCGTCTTGTCGAGCTGAGCCGGACCACAAGTCAGCTTCTCACCGGTAGCCTTCGCGCGCTGGTGGGTCTGCTTGGACTTCGCCACGCATTCGTTCCAGATCCACCGGCACCGGTCCCATTCGGCTTCGAGTGCACGCCGGGCCGTCGCCGGGAGGCGCAGACGGTAGGTGTACCGGGCGCACCCGGCATCCTCCGTCTTCGCCCTCGCAGTCATAGCCACCAACCTATCGGGGAGGTACGACAGTTGAGCCCTATTGATCTTTGTGGTGCCGCTCACCAGCGTGGATGGTGGACGCTGAATCGCCCTGGCGGCGATTCGGCTATCCCTGTCCTGCTCCGCAGGAGTCCGATTCTCCCCCGCAAGCGGGAGGTACCCCCCCCGGCCTGAAGGCCGGGGCATCCTCGGAGAAATCAGGTGATCAGCGCACATGCCGGACGGTCGCCGCGATGAAATCCCGTATGCCCTGGCGGGTGGTGGCGCGCAGATCGGTGAGCGCCTGCCGATCCCGGGCCCAGTGCAGTTCGGTCACCGCCGACATCACCTCCTCGGTGCGGTCGAGTACGTCCGGATCATCGGTCACCATCTGCGCGCGGAACATGGCTTCTTGAGCCGTATAGCGGGTCTTGTACATCTCCTCGCGCAGCTCCGGGCTGTCCTCGTCGCAGCGGCCCTCCTCGTTCAGTACGAACCAGCGGTGGACGACGACCCGCCGGTAGTCCAACAGCGCCCCCGCATAGGCGGAGTACGCATCGATCCGCTCCTGCCGCAGCCGCTCCGCGCGGGCGAACCGCTCGCTGCGATCGGCCGCCCGGCTCTGGAAGAAGTGGGTGATGCCGGAACCCAGCAGGGTGCCGATGACGGCCACGACGCTTGCGACAACTGCCTCCATGGCAGTAGTGGAACACAGCGGGCCAGGTCAGCGGCAGTATGTGCCCAACTCCGGCCGGGCGTTGGGGTGCCGCCCCTGCCGGCGGGGTGGTGGTGCGGCAAGATGGGGCCATGGGGATCTTCGGGGGCGAGGGCCGACTGATCGGTGGCCGGTACCGTCTGGGAATACGGCTGGGCCGCGGCGGCATGGGAACGGTCTGGCGTGCCACCGATGAACTGTTGGGCCGTCAAGTAGCGGTCAAGGAACTGCACTTGGACGAGGGGACCGCCGAGCCGGAGTCCCGGGTGCAGCGCGAGCGGGCGATGCGCGAGGCGCGCACGGTCGCCCGGATCAAGCATCCCCATGTGATTGTCGTGCACGACATCGTCGAGCAGGACGGCCGGCCGTGGATCGTGATGGAGCTGGTGGAAGGCGCGTCGCTGGCCGACCGCCTGCTGAGCGGCGGACCGGTCGCGCCGCGCGAGGCGGCCCGGATCGGTATCGCGCTGCTGGGCGCGTTGCGGGCCGCGCACACCCGCGGGGTGCTGCACCGCGACATCAAGCCCGCCAACGTCCTGATGGAGTCGGGCACCGGCCGGGTCGTCCTCACCGACTTCGGCATCGCCCAGGTCCCCGGCGTCACCACGCTGACCGACGCCGGCGGCTTTGTCGGCTCGCCCGAATACACCGCCCCCGAACGGATGGCCGGCCGCGGCACCGGCCCCGAGGCCGACCTCTGGTCGCTCGGGGTGCTGCTGTGCGCCGCGCTCAGCGGTGAATCACCGTTCCACCGCGACTCGTTGGGCGGCGTACTGCACGCCGTCGTGTACGACGAGATCCAACTCCAGGAATCCGCCCGCCCGTTGCGCGCCGTCGTGGACGGCCTGCTGGAGCGCGATCCGGAGCGCCGGATGGACGTCACCGAGACGGAGCGGCTGCTGCGCGGATATCTGCAATCGGGCCGCGCGCCGGACCGCGGGGTGAGCGGGCACCGGGGGCAGCACGGTTCGGGGCCCGGTCACGGAGGCGGGGCCGCGGGTTTCGCCGCCGAGGCGGTGGCGGGCGGGAGCGGGCCGGGCGGTACACCGGGCCCGCACCGTCCCGGCGGCCCCGGGAATCCGCACCACCCCGTCCCGGCGGTCCCCGACGTCCATGCCCCTCTGTACGACGGCCCCGGCAGCGGTCTGCCCGGCGAGCACCCGCCCAGCGAACACCCGCCGGCCGCCGGGCCGCCCGCCGCCCCGGCCGTACCCGGCCGTCCGCCCGTCGGACATGGCGCCGGACGGCCCGGTGGC